>NZ_LT669941.1:4391018-4509727 GCF_900128505.1 Parabacteroides timonensis | reverse complement strand
TCCCAGTCAAGCACCCTTATGCCATTACACTCTACGACCGGTTACCAATCGGTCTGAGGGTACCTTTAGAAGCCTCCGTTACTCTTTTGGAGGCGACCACCCCAGTCAAACTACCCACCATACAGTGTCCTCACATTTAGCGAGTTAGAACTCAAACAACCAAAGGGCCGTATTTCAACGACGGCTCCACAAATACTAGCGTACCTGCTTCAAAGCCTCCGGCCTATCCTACACATTAGTTGCCCAAATTCAATGTAAAGCTATAGTAAAGGTTCACGGGGTCTTTTCGTCCCATCGCGGGTAATCGGCATCTTCACCGATACTACAATTTCACCGAGCTCACGGTTGAGACAGTGTCCAGATCATTACACCATTCGTGCAGGTCGGAACTTACCCGACAAGGAATTTCGCTACCTTAGGACCGTTATAGTTACGGCCGCCGTTTACTGGGGCTTCAATTCAAACCTTCTCTTGCGATGAGCTCTCCTCTTAACCTTCCAGCACCGGGCAGGTGTCAGGCTGTATACTTCATATTTCTATTTCGCACAGCCATGTGTTTTTGTTAAACAGTTGCCTGGACCTATTCTCTGCGCCCTACCTTTCAGTAGGGACCCTTTATCCCGAAGTTACAGGGTCAATTTGCCTAGTTCCTTAACCGTGAATCACTCGAGCGCCTCAGTATTCTCAACCCAACTACGTGTGTCCGTTTACGGTACGGGTACTTTATAAATATGCTTAGCGGATTTTCTAGGGAGCCTGCTTACATCCATATTACCTTGTACAAGTACTCGGTATACTGTCAGGTTCGACTCTCATGGCGGATTTGCCTACCACGATCAACGTCTACACCCTTTAACCAACTATTCCGTCAGTTGGCAGGATTGTCACTTCTCCGTCTCCACATCGCTCTATAAAGTAGTATGGGAATATTAAACCATTCNTATAAAAGAAGTTTACGAACCATAGATCCTTCATCCTTCACGCGACTTGGCTGGTTCAGGCTCTCGCCCATTGACCAATATTCCTCACTGCTGCCTCCCGTAGGAGTCTGGTCCGTGTCTCAGTACCAGTGTGGGGGACCTTCCTCTCAGAACCCCTATCCATCGCAGACTTGGTGAGCCGTTACCTCACCAACTATCTAATGGAACGCATGCCCATCTATCAGCAATAAATCTTTAACAAATATTCCCATGCGGGACCCCTGTTTTATGCGGTATTAGTCCGACTTTCGCCGGGTTATTCCCCTCTGATAGGTAGGTTGCATACGCGTTACTCACCCGTGCGCCGGTCGTCATCTCAGTATTGCTACCTTATGTTACCCCTCGACTTGCATGTGTTAAGCCTGTCGCTAGCGTTCATCCTGAGCCAGGATCAAACTCTTCGTTGTTTAAATTGTTTTGTCTTGCTCAGAATCCGTTATTTTATTTTCAAGTTTTGACGGTATTAATTTTTAATACTTGTACTACTTGTTGATATGTAAATCTTTCAAAGAACTTTCGCTCATCTTGCGATTGCGGCTGCAAAGGTAAGGACTTTTTTTAAACTACCAAATTTTTCGGAAGAAAAATTTAAAAGTTTTTTTTCAAGTCGCTGTGGCGGTTGGAGTCTTGCTTAGCATCGCTAACCTCATCCCCTCTCTACAGGTTACCTCTTTCATCATTTGTCATGCGCCGTTCTCTCTCGAATGCGGATGCAAAAGTAGTGCTTTACAACATACACTCCAAATCTTTTATCCATTATTTTTCAATTATTTTTTCATCATAGACATTGTTATATAATGTACGGGCGCAATAGAAACAACGAAGAAAATGATAACCGAAAGAGATTCTACCCGGGGGAAACCAGGGATAGTTCGTTATATACTGTCCGGGGATTATTACTATAGATAGCATAAAAAGAATTCGTACTTAGATCCGTTTCACATATATCAAACGAATGGAACATAATTATCAAACGAATAAAGCATATATGTGATCTTTGCGTTTGATATATGTCAAACGTATCTTTGGACAGGAAGGGAGATGACATACTAAATGATCATCTCCCTTCTTACTTATAATAGAAATATACTACGTATCTATTACATAACCTACAATTTACATAACAGGTGCATCCGGAGCTTTACCTGGTTTCGGAGCTTCTCCTTCCTTGTAATCAGGTAATGATCCCATTTCATATTTTTCCGGGCCATAGCGGAGAGTCGATGCCATGATTTCATCCCATGTAATCGGTTTACCGGTATAAGCTGCTTCACGTCCAAGAATAGCAACTTGAGTAGAATAAGCCAATGCTTCTGCCTGATTTATTTTTTTATCCAAACGAATTGATTCAACCAAATGAACATGCTCCTGATCGTATGGATTCTTAACTGGCTTATTCTGATAGTCATATTCCCAAAGCGTATTTCCATTATAATCTACAATTTTGATCTCTCCTCTGTCATTTAACTGAGCGACCCCTTTGGTTCCATAAACTTGTTCAGACACATTCCCATCGCAACCATCGATCTGACGGGCAGTAGCCAACATCCGTTTGTTATTATTATAATAATAGTCTACGCTAAAAAAGTCATAAATATCTCCGGTCAGACGTTGAGCACGACCTCCGAAACCAACTGCACGAACCGGGCGGTCTTCCATGAACCAAGTTACAACATCAATATTATGGATTGCCTGGTCCAGCAGGTGATCACCACTTAACCATTTGATATTAAACCAGTTTCGAATACAATATTCCATATCGCTCCACTCGGGCCGTTTCCGTTTATTCCACCAGGCACCCTGATCCCAATGAGCAGAAGTTGATACTATATCACCTATCAACCCGTTCTTTACCTGAACATAAGCTTCCCAATAATCCTTACGATGACGACGCTGATTACCCGTTACAACAGTCAGTCCTTTGGAAGTAGCTACTTTCGCCGCAGCAATTACCGTACGGATACCAGTAGGATCGACAGCGCAAGGTTTTTCCATAAAAATATGTTTACCTGCTTCCACTGCCGCTTTGAACTGTTCCGGACGGAAATGTGTCGGTGTACAAAGCAGAACAACATCAATATCATTCATTGCCAACACCTTCTGATATGCATCAAAGCCAAAGAAGCAGTTGGCATCAGGCACTTCATTTTTAAACTGTTCCGATAATACTTTCCGGCAAGTAGCCATTCGGTCGGGGAATAGATCGGCCAATGCGATAATAGATACATTCGGACCGGATTTAAGGAACTGTGTTGCAGCTCCGGTTCCACGATCGCCACAACCGACCAATGCTGCTTTCAATGGTTTACCATCAGGAGCTACGTCTACGAAAGAAAACATGCCCAATTCTTCCGGAGAATAATTTTTCACAGCTTTACCTGCATCTTGTTGTTGTGTACACGAGGTCATTACAGCCGACGACATACCCAGCGGTATTCCGGCACCCAGCAAAGCTGTGTTTGTTAAGAAATCTCTTCTTTTCATGGTATTTAAAATAAATAGTATAGTTATCTGACGCCCAAATATATGAATTCGAAAGTAAAGAAACAAACTTAGCAGTAGTTTTATACTCCAGATTTCTAGATGTATAGAGGTAATATATATGTATTTTATACAATAAGAAAGTAGATATTGTATAAAAGACGCCAAGTATATAACCGGACTCCCTTTATCCTGTAATACAATAACTAAAAAAGTCTAAACGGGAAGAGCTTTGTTATGCAAAGCATATTTTTCGTACCTTTGAAGCCTAAACAATAACATTTATTATGATGAAAAACTCAAATTATCTTCTCCTCCTGGGATTAGGTCTTAGCACTTTATTCTCCTGTGAAGAGACAAAAGCACCAGATCCAATTTATCCTATCCCGACACCTGAACAGGTCGAATGGCACAAAATGGAAACTTACGCCTTCGTCCATTTTGGTTTGAATACGTTTAATGATCTCGAATGGGGGTACGGAGACACTCCCGCCTCCACCTTCAACCCGACGAATCTGGATTGTGACCAATGGGTTCGTACCATCCAGGCTGCCGGACTCAAAGGAGTAATCCTCACCGCCAAGCATCACGATGGTTTCTGCCTGTGGCCGACCGCAACAACAGAATACAGTGTCAAAAACTCTCCCTGGGAAGACGGAAAAGGAGATATGGTAAAAGAGCTATCGGATGCCTGTCATAAATATGGTTTGAAATTCGGTATCTACCTCTCTCCCTGGGATCGTAACAGTGCAAATTACGGACAACCCGGATATGTAGAGAAATTCCATGCTCAGCTTCACGAACTGGTTTGCAATTATGGCCCTCTATTTGAATATTGGTTCGACGGAGCCAACGGAGGAAACGGGTGGTATGGCGGAGCTAACGAATCCCGCTCTATCGATCCTAACACTTACTACAAATACGAAGCTGCTGTCGATACAATCAAAAAATATAATCCATCCGTTATGATTTTCGGAGGAACCGAACCAACTATCCGCTGGATTGGCAATGAAGAAGGCTGGGCCGGAGATACGCAATGGAGTATGTTCACCAAGAAAGAGGGTGTTCATTACCGCCAGAGCCAGTGGGGACTGGAAGACGGCGACCAATGGCTGGGTGGCGAATGCGATGTTTCCATTCGTCCGGGTTGGTTCTATCATGCACGTGAAGACCACCAGGTCAAATCATTATCCCATCTGGTGGATTTATATTACCGTAGTGTCGGACACAATGCGAACTTCCTATTAAACTTCCCCGTTGCCCTGAACGGCCAGATTAGTCCGACCGACTCTATCCGCGCTGTCGAATGGTATCAAACAATACGAAACGACTTGAAAACAGATCTTTTGAAAGGTACTGCCGTTGAAGCCAGTAACTCCCGTGGCGGTCAGTTCAAGGCTGCTAAAGTCAATGACGGAGATTGGGATTCTTATTGGGCTACAGAAGACGGAGTAACAAACGGAACACTTACATTCACATTTAAGAAACCGACAGATGTAAACCGTCTGATGATACAGGAATATATACCTTTAGGCCAACGCGTAAAATCCTTTACGATCGAGACAGAAAAAGACGGACAATGGACACCAATCGAAGCTGCCGACTCAACCACTACTGTAGGTTACAAACGTATCGTTCGTTTCCAGACGGTAAAAGCCGATAAGATACGGATCAATTTCGAAGAGGCACGCGGCCCGCTGTGTATTAATAATGTAGAAGCCTTCCTTGCTCCTGCTTTATTGACTGAACCGGCCATCCGTCGTGATCTGAAAAATGTGGTTACTATTCAGGTAGAAGATAAAGGCTCGGAACTTCATTATACAACCGACGGTACGGAACCGACAAAAGATTCTCCCCGTTATACGGAACCCTTTACTTTTGCACAGAGAGGAACGATCAAAGCAATTTCATACGACCGCACATTCGATAAAAGCAGTCCTGTATCGACAAAAGAATTGGATATTCCGGCATCTGACTACACGGTCGTTTATCCGAAAGACGAAAAAACATCGGTTATGTTCGATGGAAACGGATATACCACCTTCTATTTACCGAAAGGGAAGCAAGAAATTGAAATACAATTGGCAAGTGAAGTAACAATTTCCGGATTCCGGTACGTACCGAATCAGGGACGTGATGCAGGCGGACATGTTTCAAACTATCAATTGTACGTCAACAACAAGAAGGTTACAGAAGGAGAATTCTCCAACATCAAGCATAATCCAATCGAACAAGAAATCCGCTTCCCTGCTGTAAAAGGGGATAAAATACGTTTTGTGGCAACACGGATCATAGATAATCAAGCACAGGCTGGGATTGGAGAGTTTTCGGTAATAACGAAATAAGGATTCAGTATTTATCAAATGTGAACCAATGGAGTCGACTTCTACAAGGTCGGCTCCATTGGTTCATTATTCATGACGAATAGGTCATAAACCAATGTGTTACTTTCTCACTATATGTTTTTGAGATTGGAATATCTGGAACCTTTTCTATACCTAATTCCAAATAAACACCATCTTTTTCGCGACGGATTACCTTTACCTGGTCAAAATTGACCATATATGAACGATGACAGCGTAATACATTCGTCTCAGCTAAACTTTCCTCGATAGCTTTCAAAGAATTACGCAGCATAAATTTGGTCAACACTCCTTTATTAAGATACCAGATACAA
The DNA here is from genome assembly GCF_900128505.1 of Parabacteroides timonensis. Taxonomy (NCBI): domain Bacteria; kingdom Pseudomonadati; phylum Bacteroidota; class Bacteroidia; order Bacteroidales; family Tannerellaceae; genus Parabacteroides; species Parabacteroides timonensis. Next base: position 4,503,589 of record NZ_LT669941.1, on the reverse strand, counting down.
ACATAATTATCGGCAGATTCTATATATAAAAGATTACTCCGTTTTACCGATAGACGTAACTCATGCTTCTCATCATAAAAAGAAAACACGGACAGCTTATTTGCCGCCTCTGCCCTGTCTTCTTCCAATAAACGTAACTGACGTTCTTTCTCCTGATAAGAGAAATACAGGTGTAAGACGGAATAAGGCAATAATAATACCAGACTCGTATTTATAGACGATTCCTTAAAAGCACTCAGATATTCCCGCTCCGGATTAAGTACCAGCGTATAAATCGTATAAAACAATGACATAAAAAAAATCTCCAACAGTATCCACAACGCATATCCTCCGATCGTAATCTCATGCTTACGTCCCCAGTAATACATCACAATCCGGCTGATAACGACAACCAACACTCCTGTCAGAATGATCAGACTTGAAAAAACAAAAAACTTAAACTCCGAAACCGAATACCAACTGGAAGAACTGAACGGCTTATAGATATTTATAAACACTAAAGCAAAAAGTGCCGTCAGCAGGATCAGACGAACGATATTCGATTTCCCATAAATATATGCGGGGATTTTATAACCTAACATTCCCATATTTTTGCCTCTTATTTGATAACAAATGTACTATAAATCCTGATATATTCGCCCCACATATAAGAAATTCGCCCCTATATTCGACTTTCTACCCCTTCTGATAGTCACTAAAACCATTTATTTGGCGGAGTTGTTTTTATAGTGTTTGTTTGCAGTAAAAAATAAAACGTTATGGATATTTCACTTCGCACACAACAACTTTACAGCCTTTTCTCGTACGATAAAAAGGCCTGCCTGAAAGAAAGTCGTTTGGATATAATCCCCTTTCGTTTCACACAAACGATAGCTGCCAGCGAAATTGACGAATTCCAAAGGGAACTTGCAACGACAGACTTCTGTGCCGTTACCGACGACCACATCCAAGAAAATAAAACATTCAATTATACCATATTCGCACCCTCCGGAAAAGAGAAACGGGATAAGGCGATCATTCTCCTGCATGGTCTGAATGAACGTACCTGGGAAAAATACCTGACTTGGGCTGAATATCTGGCGGAGACTACCGGAAAGCCGGTCATACTTTTCCCTATCGCTTTCCATATGAACCGTACCCCGGGTAGCTGGTGTAATCCACGGGCCGTCTTACCCTGGGTTGGACAACGTAAACTAAAGATCAATGATCTGGCCAACTCCACCTTCGCCAATGTGGCATTAAGCAGCCGTTTGTCTATCAACCCGTTACGCTTTTATGCCTCCGGTCGCGAATCGGTCTATAATCTTTGGCAACTGGTACATGAAATAAAGGATGGGAAACACCCCTTATTTAAAGAAGACACTTCCATCAACCTGTTCGCCTATCCAATCGGTGCGTTGCTGTCTCAGGTATTACTGTTGAGTAATCCAGAGAAGTTGTTCAGCGACACCCGCCTGTTTATGTTTTGCGGCGGTTCGATCTTCAGCCAGATGAACGGAAGCGCACGCGATATTATGGATCAGGAAGCATTTGACAGCCTGCAACGCTTTTATCGTCATGACTTTTTAGAGAATCGTTCGTTACCGACATCTTTCAAAAACGATTTTCTGGAACAGGCCTTCAAAGCGATGATACGTCCGGATGTATTACAAGATTACCGGGAATCGTTCTTTCAGCGAGCCTGCAACCAGATCAAAGCCATCTCATTAAAGAAAGATATCGTGATGCCTACAAATGGAGTAATCCAGGCAATAGGGAAAGCATCTGACAAGGTACTAGAGGAAATTGATTTCCCATTCCAGTATTCTCATCAGATACCTTTTCCGTTTCGGTCAAAAGCAGATCAAACACTCGTAAATCAGGCATTCAACCATATCTTTAGCAAAGCAGCTGCATTCCTGTAAAAACAATGTGATGTTACTCTGGCTTCCTGCCGACATAATTGCTTGTCGATAATTATCGGCAACCAAAATGGATAAAAGTAAATATACAACACAATGCAGGGAACAACTCCCTGCATTGAGATAATAGCAGCGGGGCTGCTATTTGTTTTATTCAAGTGTAATTACTTTATACTTCGGAACCAATGTTTTCATGATCACCCATCCGATCAGATAAGCGACAGAGCATACACAGAAGATAATGAAATATCCGGCCGGTTTACCTTCAAACCCCATAAAGGTCATATGAGTTTCATCGGCGTAAACAAACAGGTTACCGGCCACCTTTTGCAGGATCATCGAACCGACACCACCTGCCATACCACCGATGCCAGTAATACTTGCAATCGCTGATTTCGGGAACATATCACCTACTGTAGAGAAAATATTAGCCGACCAGGACTGGTGGGCTGCACCACCGATACCGATCAAAATAACCGGGAACCAGGGAGAAATAGTACCTAACGGCTGTGCCAACAATACCACCAATGGGAAAAAGGCAAAGATCAACATCGCTTTCATACGGGCGGCATACGGATTCATTCCGGTACGGTTGATAAATATTGTCGGAAGTTTACCTCCGTAAATAGAGAGCATCGTAATTGCATATAAGGTAAAGATCAAAGCCATTCCCAAGGGATCAGACGTTTTAATACCGAACTGCGTATTCAGATAAGAAGGTGTCCAGAAAAGGAAGAACCACCATACACCGTCCGTCATGAATTTACCGGCAATGAACGACCAGGTCTGCTTATAACTGAAACATTGCAAGAATCCGATTTTCTTCTCTTCTTCTTCTGTTTTTACGATACCGCCATCTTCATCCTTGTCCTGTTCAATATAGGCCAACTCGGCAGCATTTACATGCTTACTTTTATTAGGAGTAGTGTACATGAATACCCACATTCCCATCCATATAAAACCGAGCGCACCGATCACGATAAAAGCCATTTCCCAACCCAGCCATTTAGCCAACGGCGGAATAGATAACGGAGCAATCAAGGCACCGATAGAAGCACCAGCATTAAATATAGAAGTAGCATAAGCGCGGTCTTTCTTCGGGAAATATTCGGCTGTCACCTTGATAGCCGCCGGGAAGTTTCCGGCTTCACCCAATGCCAATACACAGCGGGCAACCAGGAAGCAATACATACTGACGGTAGCCAGAACCACCACCACATCCCCCGTTGCAGCGATCAGTTCGGCAGCACTGTTCATCCCGACATAATGTTCTGTTACGATACCGCAACCGGCATGCATACAGGCACCTACCGACCAGACACCGATCGCCCAAAGATATCCTTTTTTTGTTCCCATCCAGTCGATAAAACGACCGGCGAACAACATACAAATAGCATATACAATAGAAAATACAGATGTGATCGTTCCATAATGAGATTCGTTCCAATGGAATTCGGGTTTGATAAATTCGTCCCAGGTTAGTGATAAGACCTGACGGTCGAGATAATTTACTGTCGTTGCGAAAAACAACATCGCACAGATTGTCCATCTGTACTGGGTCATTTTCTGACCCACATTGCCTAATGTGCTCATTTCTTACTGGTTTTTCATGATTTGTGGCAAATATATATCATTTTTTTTAATTACAAAGCATATTGTGTGTGCGAATACATCGTAATTTATATTTAATAATAAATCTATTTAAGGTAGATTATCTTTTTCGGGAAGTTTCACGCACCGATAAATGAGTAGGTACGACGATCTGCCGGGGCTTCTCCCGTTTCTTTATCTGCTTGAGGAGTAAATTGCAGCATTCCTCTCCCATCTTATAGGTCTGATGAGTGACAGCAGTCAGGGCTGGTTCCACATAATTGGAATGAAGCTCGTCAGTATAACCGATCAGGGCAATATCGGCAGGGATGCGGAACTGATACTTTTTGATTTCCTTCATTGCAGCAAAAGCCAGTGTGTCATTCATTGCCAGGATGGCATCCGGCGGTTCCGGCAATGAGAGCAACCGGCAACAACCTTCCCGCCCCTCTTCATAGGTCATCTTCTTACAGACAATCAACTCTTCTACGACTGGCAAACCTTCCTCTTTCAATGCTTCCATATATCCGTCACGACGTTGCTGCACGATCGCCAAATGATCCGAACCACCCAGGAAAGCCACCCGTTTCGACCCCGTCTCCAACAGATGCCTGGTAGCCACCCGGGCCGACTCCTTATTATCGGCCACCACCGAAGGGATCGTACCCGTCAGGCAGACACGGTCGAAAAAGACCAACGGAATATCCATATCCTCCAAAGAAAGGAAATGGGAATAATCGGTCGTTTCCTGTAACAGGCAGGCCAATATACCCTCCACCCGCATGTTTACCAGGTCTTCCACACAATGCAGTTCCTGTTCATACTGCTCATAGGAAGAAGTGATAATAACGGAATACTCGTTCTTACGCGCCACGTCATTGATACCGCTGATAATCGATGAATAGAAATGAGTAACGATATCCGGCACGATGATGCCAATAATACGCGGTGTATTTTTCAACAGACTCAGCGCAAACGGGTTCGGCCGGTAATTCCATTCTTCGGCAAGCGCCTTCACCCGTTCCCGCATTTCGGGACTGATCTCGTAGCTGTCGTTCAGTGCACGCGATACGGTAGAAACGGAAACACCCAGTTCTTTGGCCAGGTCTTTCAGCGATATGTGTCTTTTCTTAGGCATTACAATTCCGATTACTTCCGGCAAATATACTTATTTCCGGTAGAATCGGATCATTTACCTTCTTCTAATTATCACATCAACAACGCAAACCTTTGCGTAGATTTTTCAGCACAAAGTGGTTATAATCAAAACATAAAAGCTATACATTTGAGCAATCGACAACTCAAATCACACATACCATGAACTACTCATATTGTGGAAAAACAGGGATGAAAGTATCCGTTCTGAGCTTTGGAGCCTCTTCGTTGGGCAGTGTCTTTCATGAAACACGGGAAGCGGAAAGCATCCAGGCTGTATTTACTGCCGTCGAAAACGGGATGAACTTTATCGACGTTTCCCCTTACTACGGACATTACAAGGCGGAAACGGTATTGGGAAAGGCACTGAAAGAAATTCCCCGCGACGCTTTTATGCTTTCAACAAAAGTCGGCCGCTACGGAAAAAACGGCGTTAATACCTGGGACTATTCCGGCAAACGGGCTACCGAAAGTGTGTATGAAAGCATGGAACGGCTGCATCTGGATTACATCGACCTGATCAATGTACACGATATCGAATTTGCCGACCTCAACCAGGTAGTGAACGAAACATTGCCGGCATTGGTGGATTTACGTGAAAAAGGAATCGTGAAGCATATCGGCATTACCGACCTTCAACTGGAAAACCTGCAATGGGTGATCGACCGCGTCCCCGAAAGAACGGTAGAAACCATTCTCAATTTCTGCCACTACTGCCTGAACGACGATAAGCTGGCCGACTATTTCGATTATTTCGAATCCAAACAGATCGGTATCATCAATGCTTCTCCCCTTTCGATGGGATTATTGTCGCAACGGGGTGTTCCCGACTGGCATCCGGCACCGGCAGCACTGGTAGAAGCCTGCCAAAAAGCAGTGCAACACTGCGCTTCCAAAGGTTACCCGATAGAAAAACTGGCTATGCAATACTCAGTAAGTAACCCGAGAATCGCAACTACCCTGTTCAGTTCGGCAAATCCGGAGAATGTCCGGAAAAACATCCAATATATAGAAGATCCGATCGACTGGGACCTGGTTCGTGAAGTACAGGAGATTATCGGCGACCAGAAGCGGGTCAGCTGGTCGAACTCCTGACCAGAAAACAAATACCCTTTAAAGAAAATACCATGAACAGAAAGATTATAGATGCCCATTCCCATCTTTGGCTCAGGCAGGATACAGTAGTCGACGGATTGCCAATACGGACACTCACTAACGGACGTTCACTCTTTATGGGTGAAATCCGGCAGATGGTTCCTCCGTTTATCATCGATGGCAGGAACACGGCAGAGATATTCCTGTCGAACATGGATTATGCACAGGTTTCGGCAGCCGTCGTCACCCAAGAATTTATCGACGGCATGCAAAACGATTATTTGCTGGAGGTCGCCAAACGCTATCCGGATCGCTTCTTTGTCTGTGGCCTTTGCGAATTTCGCCGTCCCGGCTATGCGGCACAGGCACGCGAACTGGCTGCACGCGGATTCAAGGCTATCAAAGTTCCGGCACAACGCCTTTTACTCCAGGAAGGGCGGGTCTGTCTGAATGGTGACGAGATGATGGAAATGTTCCATTTTATGGAAAACAAAGATATGATCCTCTCCGTCGATCTGGCTGATGGCGACAGCCAGACCAGCGAACTGGAAGAGGTGATTCAGGAATGCCCCGGATTAAAAATTGCGATCGGACATTTCGGTATGGTTACCCGACCGAACTGGTTGGCGCAGATCAGCCTGGCACGTTACCCGAACGTCCGCATCGAATCCGGAGGTATCACCTGGTTGTTCAACGACGAATTTTATCCTTTCCCCGGTGCCGTTAAAGCGATACGCGAAGCAGCAGACCGGGTAGGCATGGAGAAGCTGATGTGGGGATCGGATTATCCCCGCACGATTACAGCTATCACCTACAGGATGTCATACGATTTCATCCTGAAGACCGAGGAACTGACAGAACAGGAAAAGGACCTCTTCCTGGGAGAAAATGCAGCCACTTTCTATGGATTCAAAAAGCTGATCGAATTACCTTATATCAAAAACATGTCCGAATAAACACGACCTAACACAATCATACCATGAAACAGAAAAACTACATGCTACCGCTGGCGCTGATATTCAGCCTTTTCTTCCTGTGGGCGATCAGCAGCAACCTGTTGCCGACCATGATCCGGCAGCTGATGAAAACCTGCGAACTGAACCCGTTCGAGGCATCATTTACCGAAACGGCCTACTGGCTGGCTTACTTCATCTTCCCGATCCCGATCGCCATGTTCATGAAACGGTATAGTTACAAGGCTGGGATCGTTTTCGGACTGTTCCTGGCTGCTTTCGGAGGTTTATTGTTCTTCCCGGCTGCCCTGTTAAAAGAGTACTGGGCATATCTCAGTATCTTTTTCATTATCGCGACAGGTATGTGTTTTCTGGAAACGGCAGCCAATCCTTACGTAACCGTATTGGGTAATCCGGAAACGGCTCCCCGACGGCTGAACCTGGCACAGTCGTTCAACGGATTAGGAGCCTTTATCTCGGCCATGTTCCTCAGTAAACTGGTATTAAGCGGAAACCACTATACACGTGAAAGCCTGCCCGTCGATTATCCCGGAGGTTGGGATGCGTACATCCAGTTTGAAACGGATTCAATGAAACAGCCATACCTTCTATTAGCACTTTTATTAATCATTATCGCAGTTGTTTTCATTGTTTCCAAACTACCTCGTATCCAGGACGAAGAACATACAGGAGAGAAAGAAGGAAAGCTGATCGACTTCGGCGTGCTGAAACGTTCGCATCTGCGCTGGGGAGTGATCGCACAATTCTTTTATAATGGAGGGCAGACAGCGATCAACAGCCTTTTCCTGGTATACTGTTGCAGTTATGCCGGGTTATCGGAATCGGTTGCGACCACTTTCTTCGGTCTGTATATGCTGGCTTTCCTGCTGGGACGATGGATCGGAACCCTATTGATGGTCCGCTTTCGTCCGCAGGACATGTTGCTGGTTTATGCACTGCTCAATGTCGTACTTTGCGGAGTGATCGCCTTATGCGGCGGCATGGTCGGGTTATATGCGATGCTGGCTGTATCGTTTTTCATGTCGATCATGTATCCGACACAGTTCTCGTTGGCGTTGAAAGGACTGGGAGACAATACCAAGAGCGGCTCGGCTTTCCTGGTGATGGCAATCGTCGGAAATGCCTGTCTGCCCCAGCTGACGGCTTACGTGATGCATCATTTCGAAGCTGTTTATTATATCGCTTATCTGATCCCGTTGGTTTGTTTCCTCTTCTGTGCTTACTACGGGTGGAAAGGCTATAAAGTGGTCGATTAATTTATACTATATATATAATGTGTATGAAAGCAATACAAATTCCCGCTCCTGCAACACTGCAGGTAGTCGACATAGCAAAGCCGGAAGTAAAAAACGGCGAAGTTCTTCTGAAAATTAAGTTTGTCGGTTTTTGCGGCTCCGACCTGAACACATTTCTGGGGCGTAATCCGATGGTCAAGCTTCCCGTTATCCCCGGTCATGAGGTCGGAGCTGTGATTGAAGCCGTAGGTCCCGGGGTTCCTGGCGGATTCGAACCGGGCATGAGTGTTACCGTAAATCCTTACACCAACTGCGGTAAATGTGCCGCCTGCCGCAACGGACGGGTAAATGCCTGCGAACATAATGAGACATTCGGCGTACAGCGTAACGGTGCAATGGGAGAATATCTCGCTCTGCCCTGGCAGAAAGTCATTCCGGCTCCCGGCATTTCTCCACGCGACTGTGCCCTGATCGAACCGATGAGTGTAGGATTTCATGCTGTCTCCCGCGGACAGGTCACCGACATCGACACCGTTCTGGTTATCGGCTGCGGTATGATCGGTTGCGGAGCGATTGTACGTGCTGCATTAAGAGGCGCAACAGTGATCGCCATGGATCTGGATGATGAAAAACTGGAACTGGCCAAACGCATCGGTGCCCGTTACACGATCAACTCACAGACTGAAAATGTACATGAACGTTTACAGGAAATGACGGACGGCCTGGGACCGGATGTGGTCATCGAAGCGGTAGGAAGTCCGGCAACTTATGTAACAGCGGTAAACGAAGTCGCTTTCACCGGACGGGTAGTATGCATCGGCTATGCGAAAAGCGAAGTAACCTTTCAGACCAAATATTTCGTACAGAAAGAGTTGGATATCCGGGGTTCACGCAACGCACTGCCGGAAGATTTCAGGGCTGTAGTACGCTATCTTCAGCAGGACAGTTGTCCGCGGGAAGAACTGATATCCCGGATTGTCACCCCCGAAGAAGCATTTGCCGCCATGCAGGCATGGAGCGTTGCTCCCGGTAAAGTATTTCGTATTCTTGTAAAGTTCTGACATATAAAAAATTTAATTACCTTCGCAAGATTAACCACCACAGAACATAAATCAAGAATCGAGATAAGTTATCATGAAAAAGCTAATCAATCTAATCGCATTTTTTCTGATCGTCAGTCTGAATGGCTGGGCGCAGGAAGCCGCTGAAGTAATCCGGGTGGCATGTGTAGGAAACAGTATTACATTTGGAGCCGGGATTGCGAACCGCGACCGCGACAGTTATCCTTCTGTTCTCGGGCAAATGCTTGGGAAAGAATATGAAGTGCAAAACTTCGGTATCAGTGCCCGTACCATGCTGATGAAAGGGAATCTCCCTTACATGAAGGAGCAAATATTTAAAGATGCTCTCAGCTATAATCCCGACATCGTTGTTATCAAGCTGGGGACAAATGATTCCAAATCGTTCAACTGGAAATACAAAGCCGGACTTCCCGGAGATATTCAGACGATGATCAATGCGTTTAAGGCAATCCCGTCAAAACCAAAGATCTATCTTTGTTATCCACCCAAAGCCTATGTCAGCGATGCCAGTATTAACGACAGTATCATTGCAGCCGGTGTTATTCCAGTGATTGAACAGGTAGCGAAAAGAAATAAATTACCAATCATTGACTTGCATACGGCATTGAGCGGCATGCAGGAACATTTCCCGGATAATGTCCATCCCGATCCGGTCGGTGCACATAAGCTCGCCGAGACCGTTTACAAAGCAATCACAGGCAAAGAAACTTCTCACCGGATGCAGGCTTTTCCCGGTCTGAAAAGCGAATGGAACGGATGCGACCGTTACGATTTCCAGTTCAAGGGACGCGATGCGATCGTGGTTGTCCCTAAACAGGCGGCCAAAGGAAATCCGTGGATATGGCGACCAGCTTTCTTCAATGCTTTCCCCAGTGTAGACAAGGCTTTACTGGAAAAAGGATTTCATGTAGCTTATTATGATGTGACACATTGTTATGGGAACCCACGTGCAGTAGCACTAGGTACAGAGTTCTACCATTATATGAAAGATTGGTACGGACTTTCTCCGAAAGTAACCCTGGAAGGATTCAGCCGCGGTGGGTTATATGCTTTGAACTGGGCTGCCAAAAATACAGACAAGATCGCCTGCATCTATATCGACGCCCCGGTTTGCAATGTATTCAGCTGGCCGGGAAGAAAGAATGCAGAGTTGTGGAACGACCTATTGAAAGAATGGGACCTGACAGACGAAGAGATGAATGCGTTCAAAGGTAATCCGATCGACAATCTGGAACCGTTGGCAAAAGCCGGAATCCCGATCATCAGCGTTTGCGGAGATGCCGACAAAGTCGTTCCGTTCAAGGAGAATATGGATATAGTACGTTCCCGCTACCTGGCTCTGGGCGGTCCGGTAGAGATAATTATCAAACCGGGTGTAGACCATCATCCCCACAGCCTGGAAAATCCGGAACCGGTTGTGGACTTTATCCTCCGCCACCAGCCGAAATATGAGAAATACCTGCATTACAATGTGCGCGGCAGCCTGCAAAACTCGTTTGTCAAGTTCGAGAAAGAACGTAAAGCACGTGTCGCTTTCCTGGGCGGTTCTATCACAGAGATGAACGGCTGGAAGAACATGATCGAAAAACAGCTGCAACAGCGTTTCCCTTATACGACTTTCGAATTTATAGAAGCCGGCATCGGTTCTACCGGAACGACTCCGGGTTCCTTCCGAATGAAAAATGATATTCTCTCGAAAGGAAAAATAGACCTGCTTTTTGTAGAAGCAGCCGTGAACGACCATACAAACCATTTCACTCCATTGGAACAGGTTCGTGGTATGGAAGGGGAAGTGCGCCATGCATTACTGAGTAATCCGGAAATGGATATCGTGATGTTACACTTCATCTACGATCCGTTTATCCCGATGGTTGCTAAAAAACAGCAACCGGACGTCATACTGAACCACGAACGGGTAGCAAACCATTACCTGATCCCTTCTGTCAACCTCGTTCAGGAAATAGGCGAACGGATGCAGGACGGCGAGTTCACCTGGGAACAGTTCGGCGGAACCCATCCGTTACCGTTCGGACATAAATTCTATGCCGCAGCTATCAACCACCTCTTCGATACGATGTGGAAAGGAATCACTCCCGATAGTCCGGTCGTTGCCCACGAAATACCTGCACAACCACTCGATGCATACAGTTATTACGGAGGCGACTTTATCGACCTGAAAGAGGCTAAACTGAACAAAGGCTGGAAATACGTTCCTTCCTGGCGTGCGGATAATACGTATGAAAAGAGAAGAGGTTTCGTTGATGTTCCCATATTGGAAGCGACTCGTCCGGGCGACAAATTGACACTCGACTTCACAGGAAAAGCGATCGGTATTTTCTGTACACCGGGTCCGACAGCCGGAATCCTTGAATACAGCATCGACGGTGCCCCATTCAAAAAGCTCGATACGTTCACCGAATGGAGTAAATACCTTTATATTCCCTGGGTATATATGCTGGAAACAGAATTAGACGACACTGCTCATAAACTGGTACTTCGTATCTCGAAAGAAAAGAATCCCAATTCTTTAGGTACGGAATGTCAGATACGAAACTTCGTTGTAAACAAATAAAATAAAATGAAAGAATTAAACAGGAAGAACGTTCCGGTCACTATCCGTCCGGAACGTATCATACAGTTTGGAGAAGGTAATTTCCTTCGAGCATTTGTGGACTGGATCATCTGGAATATGAATGCCAAAACGGATTTCAACAGTAATGTTGTGGTAGTTCAACCTATTGAAAACGGGATGGTCGACATATTGAACCAACAGGACAACCTGTATCATGTCAACTTACAGGGCCTGGATAAAGGGGAAACAGTCAACAGCCTTGAACTGATCGACGTGATCAGCCGTTCACTGAATCCTTACACCGATTTCGAAGCATTCATACAATTGGCGGAACAGCCGGAAATGCGTTTCGTGATCTCCAACACGACCGAAGCAGGCATCGTTTTCGATCCGTCCTGCCAGCCGGATGATGCGCCAGCCTCTTCTTATCCAGGTAAACTGACGCAGTTACTTTACCATCGTTTCAAAACATTCAACGGGGATAAGAATAAAGGATTAATCATCTTCCCCTGCGAACTGATCTTCCTGAACGGGCACAAGCTGAAGGAGACAATTTACCAATATATCGATCTTTGGCAACTGGGCGAAGCGTTCAAAACCTGGTTCGAAGAGGCCTGTGGTGTTTATGCCACGCTGGTAGACCGTATCGTACCCGGCTTTCCACGAAAAGAAATCGATACCATCAAAGACAAACTCCAATATAACGATAACCTGGTGGTACAGGCTGAGATATTTCATTTATGGGTGATCGAAGCACCACAAGAAATATCCAGGGAATTTCCCGCCGATAAAGCCGGCCTGAATGTATTGTTCGTTCCTTCCGAAGCTCCTTATCACGAAAGAAAGGTTACTTTACTGAACGGCCCTCACACCGTCCTTTCACCCGTTGCTTTCCTTTCCGGAATCAACATCGTACGGGAGGCCTGCCAGGATGAAGTGATCGGAAAATATATCCGCAAAGTGATGTTCGAAGAACTGATGGAAACGTTGAACCTGCCTAAAGCAGAACTGGAACAGTTTGCAAATGACGTACTGGACCGTTTCAACAACCCGTTTGTCGATCATCAGGTTACTTCCATCATGCTGAACTCTTTCCCAAAATACCAGACACGCGACCTGCCGGGGCTGAAAGAATACCTGAAACGCAAAGGCGTTTTGCCGGAAGGACTTGTATTGGGACTGGCAGCAATCCTTACCTATTATAAAGGAGGCAAACGTGAAGACGGAACCGAGATCGTACCCAACGATGATCCGAAGACAATATACCTGATGAAAGAACTTTGGGCAACCAACTCTACACGGACCGTGGCTGAAAATATCCTGGCAGTGGATGAGATTTGGGGCGAAGACCTCAACCGAATTTCCGGGTTAACAGAGCGGGTTATTTATTACCTGGATGCGATTCAGGAAAAAGGTATGAGAGAGGTAGTAAAAGAGATTCTCTGATGAAAAAGTATATCCAAATAAATCCGGCCGATAATGTCATCGTTGCCATAGACCCGTTATCAGCCGGAGATCAGATTGAACTTGGCGATCGTCAGATCACTATCCGGGAAGAGATCCCAACCGGGCATAAAGTGGCTTTGAAAGATTTCACCACCGGTGATCTTGTTATCAAATATGGTTTTCCCATCGGCCACGCGCGGAACGATATCCCTGCCGGAGCCTGGATAAACGAGAAAAATATAAAAACAAACCTGGACGGGTTACAAGATTACACCTGGCAACCACAGGACACAACATTGCATATTCCCGACCGAGGATTGACCTTTAACGGCTACCGACGTAAAAACGGAGAAGTCGGCATACGTAATGAGATATGGATCCTGCCGACAGTCGGTTGTGTTAACGGCATCGTCAACCAACTAGCAGAAGCTCTCCGACGGGAAACGGATGGGAAAGGTGTGGATGCGATCGTGGCTTTTCCCCATAATTACGGCTGTTCCCAGTTAGGTGACGACCATGAGAACACCCGTAAAATCCTGCGGGATATGGTAAAACATCCGAACGCCGGTGCTGTACTGGTAGTCGGACTAGGCTGTGAAAACAATCAGCCGGATACTTTCCGTGAGTTTTTGGGGGAATACGATACGGAACGTGTTCGCTTTATGATTTGCCAAAAAGTGAAAGACGAGCAGGAAGAAGGCATGAAGCTACTGCGCGAATTATATGCCATAGCCTCAACCGACCAACGTACGCCGGTTCCTTTCAGCGAACTGCGTATCGGTTTGAAATGCGGCGGTTCGGATGGTTTCTCCGGTATTACCGCCAATCCGCTATTAGGTGTATTTTCCGATTTTCTGGTTGCACAGGGAGGAACGACTGTTTTGACGGAAGTCCCCGAAATGTTCGGTGCCGAAACATTATTAATGAATCGTTGCGGTACAGAAGAGTTATTCAACAAAACCGTCCGCCTCATCAACGACTTCAAAGCCTATTTCCTGGAAAACAAACAACCGGTCTATGAAAATCCTTCTCCCGGAAACAAAGCCGGAGGTATCTCTACACTGGAAGAAAAATCACTCGGCTGTACACAGAAGTCAGGTAAATCAGGAGTCAAGGATGTCCTTACGTACGGAGAGCGTTTATCCACTAAAGGTTTAAACCTGTTGAGCGCCCCGGGAAACGACCTGGTAGCCAGCACGGCATTAGCCGCCTCAGGTTGCCACATGGTACTTTTCACCACCGGACGAGGAACGCCTTTTGGAACGTTTATCCCCACTGTCAAGATTTCAACCAACACCGCTTTATCAGAAAACAAACCCGGCTGGATCGACTTTAACGCCGGAACTTTGGCAGAAGGCGAAGCTATGGAACCCCTCACCGAACAGTTTATCCGGTTCATACAGGATATTGCCGGAGGAAAACAGACCAACAATGAACGGAAAGGATATCGGGAGATTGCTATATTCAAATCCGGAGTTACTTTATAGTTATTTCCATGTCGTATGTATCATTCTTCACGATACATACGACACAGAAAGACTATACTTTTATTTCTTTATAAATTTAAATGTTTTCCTGTTACCATTTGAACAAACCACCTGTGTAACATAAACACCCTTACTCATCGAATGAATATCGACTGTACCAACATGGGTCATAGGCAATTCCTTCTTTATTAGACGTCCTGAAACATCAAATATCTCTATACAAGAAACAGGGGCAGTAGCCTCAATAACTAAGTATTCATTTGAAAGTTTATAAACGATGCCCTCATTATGGATATTCTCATTTCCTGTCGTTTGATTTTTCGAAAAATAAAGATTATCCAGATAGAAAGTACCTTCTACGCGACTTTCAATCCAAATATACTTGATATTCTTCATATCAAATGTTCCCGACAAATTGGATAAAAGAGTCTGAGTCGTTTTCCATTTTTCTTTTTCAACCGATACAGATATAACTCCTGACTTATTTACGGCATCCGACAGATAGACATTCAATATCCCCGTATCCGGAGACCAGGTATCAAGATGAAGATATTTCATGGAAGACATATCCAATGATCCCACATAAAGCCTCATCATATTCGTATTGGTCAGTTTCCAGGTAGAAATACCGTCGATTGTAATAGTATCAATAACTGTTGTTTGTCCATCTACCTTATCTAAAGAGGAAGGAACATCTTTATAAGAATCACTGAATATAGAGATCACATCTCCTTGCACAGCCGTAGGAGTAGGGGCAGGTGAAAGAGGTTTAGCCTCTTCTTCCGGATCAGGATCCGGTACGCTCGCTTTTTGATACAAGTAAATATGATCCAGATAGACTCTACGTTCTTCCCCTGTTCCACCGGATAATTTGATACTCTTGATCTTCCCGCCTGTTCTAGAAAAGAGATCAGTCAAGTCGATATCGAGGCTGTTCCATGTATGGGGGTTCAATTTATAACTCTTGGTAACCGACACCGTTCCTCCTCTGGCTGCAACTATTGTTATATCAAACCAACTACCCGGATATATTTCCATGTGAAGCATTTGTCTCCCTCCCGAAGAAATTTCAGCAAAAGGAAGTTCCTGCGACTCAAAACCGGAGAATAGAATAATACGTTTGTTATTCGTATCCAGAGCAGAATTATTGGCCGGATCATACAAGTCCGGGGCATATTTAGTACTAAAAATACTTATTGTTTCTTCAGCATCTTTGGATGGCATTGGAGCCTGTGGGATAACTTCAATGACTTTCTTTATCGTTATATCTTTCAAAGTAATTGTTGTTGCCCCTCCTTTACCCAAATCAAAAGCCATGCGAGCCGAATTATTCGTTTCGTTATGCATGGTAAAGGTATAAGAAAACGTTTGCTCCGTTGTTCCTGGTATAAATGATAAACTCCCATATTGAGTATAAGGCTTACCATTTAAACCTACATAAGTAGAAAAGCTTACACTACCCCCAGCTGTTGATTTTGTGGTAAAAGAAACTTCATAGGTTGCATTTTTCTCTATGGAAAGCCCTTCCAATAAAGCCTGAACTGAGTAAGTTTCAGAACCTCCGTCTACTATATTTATCGTTAACACGCCATCTGATTGGGTAGAACCAACCTGTCCTCCCTCTCCTTTGTATACTGCCCAATTCTTCCCTTTCGAATCATTACTATCATAAATAGTCTTTTCGTCCAGAAACTTTATTTCCGCAGCTTTAGCAGGCATATTATAAGTAAGCAATGCATCAGGCAGATAAGGATAATACCCTTTTGAGGTATTGTATATACTTGATGTCAGATGCCAGTAAGCAAAACTAAAACCATAACTTTCAATTGTCCGTGCCACATGGTTCGTCCAAAGAAGACGAGAGTCGATATCTGCCTTTTCATGAACTCCAAACTCTCCGATATGGATAGGGACATTATTATTCTTTTGACTGAACGCTCTTACCTTTTTAAAATCAGCAGTGACAGCATCCCGCTCTTTCTGCGTATCATTCCATCTTAATCCGACAGGATACATCGGATTTACCCATTCGGCCCCCTGGTGGGTAAAGGGTAATGGATTATAATAATGGATCGTTACAATCAGACGGTCGTCATTTTCCGGTAATTTTAAAGCATTCTCACCTTCCAGGCCATAGATTGTTCCCCAATTTGTCGTACCGACCATGATAACACGATTTTTATTATTGTCGTTCCTGAACTCAGTTCCTTGCCTTATCGTAGCGATAGCTTCCGGGAAGACTTCATTCCATTTGCTATCCATATTATCGCGGGGTTCATTCAATATTTCAAAAATCAATCGTTCATCATAATTCTGAAAATAATCAGCTAACTGCCCCCAGAGCGCAAGAAAACGTTCTATCTCTTTTTCTTGTTCCGTATCTGATAAATCCATCAACGGATCGTAATGATGCATATTTAGTATGACCTTCAGGTCGGCAGCCAATAGCTTATCTATCACAGTCTGTATTTCTGCCAGGAACTCTGCCTTTATATTATAAGGAGCCTCTTCCAGACTTCTATAATTTCCCGTCGGATAGTTATCCCAACGGACAGGCAACCGTACGTGTTTAAAACCTTTCGCTTTTATTTTCTGGATATATGTGTCGCTCCACGCATAATCAGGATTTTGTTCGTATGTAGCACCAATATTGACACCCCGGCTGAGTTGCCTGTTAAAAAAGGCAAGGTTGGTTGGAGTAAAAGGTCTCTGCTTTTTGTAAAAGTACATATTGTCTATAAATATATTCTTACCCTTACCGTTCTCGCTAATTGTTAAATTAACAACGCGTAGTGTACCGGATACCGGATTAGGCATATCTATCCGAGTCCATTTCCCGGCTGAGAGGGTATGGGTTTGGCCGCCTTTATCATCTCCTACTCCAATTAAATCAACTGTCAAATTTGCTTCTACTTCTGAATATACATCTATATGAAAATAATCCATAATACTAACATTCGTTTCCGAAACTTCAATCGGTATATGATTCATATTGATTAGAGCCTTCACTTCACGATTACCAATAAATGCGGCCTGTGGATCTGTTGTCTGGTCGCCGTCGGAGTCCGTAACAAAAGTTACCTCATCGATCTTCGAATCGTTGTCGATATATGAATCTCCAAATACAGATAATACATCTTTAGCTTTACGAACCGGAGGGAGATAAGCCGCAAAATCAGGAGCTGATTCTACTATTACGTCATTACTATTATAAAAATAGATATGATTTGTATAAAAAGTAGAAGGTGATATATTTACCAGATCACCTTCTAAGAAAAGTTGAAGAACACTGACTGACAGTTTATCGCCCGTCTGTGTATAATAATCAGAAAGATCGATGTCAATAGTAGTCCAAACATTCGCGCTCAATGAGTAAGGTCCATACGTATGTCCGACATCAGCCTGAGTTCCGGCATGTCTTTTATATAATATAGGCCTAACCAATAAATCAATATCAGTCTCCGGACAAACTACCAAAGAAAGCCTGTCTTTCCCGCTTATATCCAACAGACAATCATTTTGATTATATTGAAGCGCCATAAGAGAGAAATCGGTAAATTTGAGAACTGGCTTACCTTCCGTATCATAGGTTTTCCCTTTTTGTGTGACATTGTTAAAATCACCCCACCCCCATGCTAAATACTGAAAATCTGTATCTGTTCCATATTTCGTACTATAAACATTTATAACATTAGAACTTTGATATCCAGGAATAGGAGCAGCTTCGATTCCTTTCTCCTTAAAGAAATAAATATTGTCAAGGAAAGTCGTCGTCCCTACCTCATTCCCCGATAATCCGAATTGTAATGAGGTTATCTTTACCGGCTCCTTTTCTCCCGCCAATAATCTAAAATCTACCAATGGAATTTGCAAAGTATGCCATTTCCCTGCGGATAAAGGTCCTGTTACATATTGAAGAGTTACATTTTCATCTCTCGGAGCAAATAATCGAACATCCAAAGAATTAATCTCTTGTTCTACAAATAGGTCTACATTTATATGTGTCACTACCGATCTGAGGAATGCATCCTCATAGAAAGAAATAG
The DNA here is from genome assembly GCF_900128505.1 of Parabacteroides timonensis. Taxonomy (NCBI): domain Bacteria; kingdom Pseudomonadati; phylum Bacteroidota; class Bacteroidia; order Bacteroidales; family Tannerellaceae; genus Parabacteroides; species Parabacteroides timonensis. The sequence continues at coordinate 4,485,006 of NZ_LT669941.1, read as the reverse complement.
GTTGAGTGTTGAATGATTCCAATTTAAGAATGTTATTCCCCCCTTGAATCTCAAATTCAGATAAAATAGTAGTCTGTCCCCAATTATCAGAAGTACTTAAACTATTTATTTTACCAAATAAAGAACTATATATTGGAATAAATTCGTCATACACATCCTTGTTATGCTCCGGAAGCTGATTGATATCAGCTTTTATACTTTGTACCCCGAACATTCCCCAATACCCTGTCAATAAACACACAATAATAAACAACCTTAATAAAATACTTTTCTTCATTTGTGGATACACCTTCTTTTTTAAGTGCTCATATGATTGTCCATACTAAAAAGCGGACATTTTCTGCAACAACTTGGTTTTTACTCTTTTTACTCGAATACAAATATCGTCATATTTATAATATATCAGAAATCGATTAAACTTATTTTGGATTTTATAAGTAGTAGGCAAATATCCGCATGTTCCTTTTTTTAGCTATCTTTGTTTAGGAAAAGGAGGTTATACGGAACGTAAAATCATACATATAGATATGGATGCATTCTATGCATCAGTCGAGCAGCGGGATAATCCGGAATTACGGGGAAAAGCATTAGCCGTCGGTTATTCGGAAGAACGTGGTGTGGTTGCCGCAGCCAGCTATGAAGCACGGAAATATGGAGTCCGTTCCGCCATGTCGTCACAAAAAGCTAAACGATTATGCCCTCACTTGATCTTCGTTCCGGGTAGAATGAATGTATATAAAGAGGTCTCCTCACAGATCCATGAAATATTCCATGAATATACAGATATCATAGAACCTCTCTCACTGGATGAAGCATTTCTCGACGTAACAGAAAATAAAAAACAAATGCTTCTAGCCGTCGATATCGCTAAAGAAATCAAACAAAAGATTCGTCAGGAACTGAACCTGGTCGCCTCAGCTGGCGTATCCTATAATAAGTTCCTGGCAAAGATTGCTTCCGACTACCGGAAACCGGACGGTCTTTGTACGATCCATCCGGCACAGGCTCTCGATTTTATCGCCCGCCTGCCCATCGAATCATTCTGGGGTGTCGGTCCCGTCACCGCCAAAAAGATGCATACGTTGGGTATCCACAATGGAGAAAAGCTAAGGGAATGCTCATTGGAAATGCTTACCCGCCAGTTCGGGAAAGCCGGCTTCCTGTATTATGAATGTTCCCGCGGAATAGACCTGCGCCCGGTCGAAGCCGTGCGTATCCGCAAATCGGTAGGATGCGAACATACGCTGGAAAAAGATATTTCCCTCCAATCGTCCGTCATCATCGAGCTTTACCATGTAGCGACCGAACTGATCGGCCGCCTGCAACGAACGGGGTTCAAAGGTAACACCCTCACATTAAAGATCAAATTCCATGATTTCACCCTCAAAACGAAAAGTATCACACAACTCCACGAACTAACCACCCTCAATGAAATCCTTCCGTTAGCCAAACAGCTACTGAAAGAGGTTAATTACGCCACACACCCGATCCGCCTACTTGGCCTTTCTGTTTCAAACCCACAGGAAGAACGGGAAGAAACAATAGAAAAAGAAAGATGGAAACAGTTAAGTTTGGAGTTTAATGATTGGAAAGTGATCAATCACTAAAAATAAATTCAGTTTTTATCATCCTTTTCTCGTTTTCATGTGTCATGTTATATATGAATATTTTGTTCCTTTTCGGAAAATCAAATGCTAGCAAATGAAAAACAAAAGATGTACAACCAATATAACACATTTTTAGAATATACTGACGAACAGTTATTATCCCTTTTAAAAAGGAGTAATGAAAATGCATTTACGGTAATTTATAACCGGTATAACAGACTGCTTTATGTATTAGCTTACAAATATCTTAAAGACAAGGATGTAGCGAAGGATATAGTTCAACAAATATTCCTGAAACTATGGGAAATCCGAGAGATATTAATAATCAACGTCAATTTAAAAAATTACTTACATACGATGCTTAAAAATTATACACTGAACGAAATCAGGAATAATTTGACTGCTCTCGAAAAAAACTACGAAATGGCACAATCACCGATCGAATATGAAAACGAAATATTATCCCGATTAGAAGAAAAAGAACAGATGATAGCATTGTATCATGCAATCAATGGTCTACCTGAACAGAAAAAAATAGTTTGTCTATACAAATTACAAGGAAATCTCTCCAATCAGGAAATTGCAAAGAAAATGCAAATATCGATACCAACAGTCAAAACACATTACGCTCAGGCGATCAAAATACTACGTAATAATTTCGACAAGACACTACTGTTAATAACCTATTTATTAATCAGATAGGAGCATTCTGGATCTAATTCATACTTCAAAACACATAAAATGTCAATTAAAAAACAAACAATATGGACACCCCGGATAAAAGAAAAATAGATAATACACTGAATAATACGGCAACTCAGGAAGAAGCCAAAGAAGTTATACGTTGGTTCTCTACTCCTGAAGGAGGAACCTTTTTATCTAAGCTAATGGATAACGATTTAAAAAATATTCCATTAAGGCAGGAATCAGATTATATAGAACACCCGATTCCTTCATCCGAAATGTACGAGTTCATTATAAATCGTATTCGTAGACAACAGAGAGGACGTATCCTATTCAAAGTTGCAGCCATACTTATCCCTATACTCTTACTCACAGGACAATTCTGGTATATCGACAAAAAAGTGGATCTGTTTGATAACGCTGGATATGAAGAAATAGTCGTGCCCAAAGGAGAACGCATGCAACTGGTATTTCAGGATGGTTCGAAGGCTTCCTTAAATTCAGAAAGCCGGATAAAATATCCCCGAAAATTCAGCTTCACAGAACGAAAAGTAGAATTAGAGGGTGAAGCCTTTTTTGAAATCAGTTCTAATAAGGAACGTCCTTTTATTGTTGATTTAAATAGCATAAATGTACAAGTACTGGGCACTACTTTTAATGTAAAAGCATATTCAAGCGACTCTGATATTCTCATTACACTTGAGACTGGAAAAATATCTATCAGTAATAAAATACAATCTATTGCTTTTTTAAAACCAGGGGAAAAAGCTACTTATAATAAAATAACTCAAAAATGTCTGATTACAAAATCCAAAGATATAACACAGGCTTCTGCTTGGAAAAAAAATCTGATCATATTTGACAATACTCCTTTGTCTGAAGTTATAGCAACACTTTCCCGATGGTACAACATAAACTTTATCATCAATGATCCTTCAACTTTAAAATATAGCTATACACTTACATCACACAAAAAACAAGTTCAGGAAATATTATCTGAATTAGAAAAGATTGCACCTGTGCGATTTACAGAGCAGAAAAATAGCTCTTACTCTGTTTCTTTGAAGAAATAAACAATATTCAACTCATACTTTTTTTTCAGACATGTGTCAATTATTCAGAAGCATGCTACTATCATCACTAGTATTCAACCTTAAAATTACACAAGATGAAAAAAAAGTATCTCACATCAGAGAGTAAGCATTTGTTATTATTAATTAAGAAAATTCCGAATACAATGAAACTTACATTTCTATTTTGGGTAATCTCTTTATTAAGTTTTACCGCAAAAGCCTCTGCCCAGAAAGTTTCCATTGCCCTCGACAATGTGAAAGTAGAAACTGTACTATCTGCCATCTCACAACAAACGGGTCTCAGCATGGCATATAGCAAACAAATTGTTAATCTGAATCGTAGAATTAGTATTCATGTTACAGATGTAGAACTCAACCAAGCGTTAGACAAACTTGTAAGTGGTACCAATTTGAACTACGAAGTGAAAAATGGCAAAATTTATCTGTTTGAGAAAAAAAGTACTGAAACAAGCACGACACAACAAAAACGGAAAATCACAGGTACTGTCACAGATCAATCCGGAGAAGCCATTATCGGTGCCAATGTTGTAGAGAAAGGAACATCCAACGGAACTATATCTGATGCAGATGGTAATTTTACCCTTGAAATATCAGGGAAAGAACCTCTTGTTATTTCCTACATAGGATATAACATGCAAGAAGTCACTGTTACCAATCAAACAAATTTAAATATCAGATTAATCGAAGATACAAAGATGATCGACGAAGTTGTTGTAATCGGATATGGTCAGCAACGGCGATCTGAAATAACAACCTCCATATCAAAAGTAACCTCCGATGATTTTATAAAAGGTTCGGTTAAAAGTGCAGAACAACTTATACAAGGGAAAGTAGCAGGCTTACAAGTAGTAAATCCTTCCGGCGACCCAACTTCTGATATACAAATGATGCTTAGAGGAGTGTCAACTCTTTCTTCTTCCACTGCTCCCCTCATCATTATCGATGGTATTCCTGGTGGTGTATTAAGTGCTATTGCTCCTGAAGATATTGAAAGTATCGATGTGTTGAAAGACGGATCTGCCGCAGCTATTTATGGTACAAGAGGGACTAATGGTGTCGTAATTGTAACAACGAAAAGAAATAACGGTTCCGGAAAGATGACGTTAGATTACAATGGCTACCTATCCGTCAATACAATTAAAAACAAAATAGACGTTTTAAGTGCAAGCGAATACAAGAATCTAAAAAACGACCCACAGTTCATTGAAAACAATGTGAATATTTTAGACTATGGAGACAACGTCAATTATGTTGATGAGATATTAAGAACACCGATAAGCCAATCTCATAACCTGTCTATACGGGGAGGTGATATGAATTCTAATTATTCAGCCTCCGTCACATATAAACAAAATCAAGGGATCATTCTAAATTCAGACAGAGATCAGCTAAACGTGAAAGCAAGCGTCAACCATGCGATGTTCAATAACCGTCTGAAGATTAATTTAAATATCAACAATGCAACCGGAAAAGACAATCTGGTAGGAGAAAGAGGTGTATATGTTGGAGCTATCCAAAGAAATCCTACAATACCCATTTACAATGAAGACGGTAGCTATGTCGATACGTACGGAATGCCATCTAATCCTGTCGCTTTATTAAAAGAAGAAACCAGGGAAAAAGAATGGAATCGACTTCTAGCTAGTGGGAAAATAACTTTATCTCCTTTCGAAGGGTTAAACATATCGGCTATGGGAGCCATGCAAAGATATGACACCGAATACAATGCCTCAAGAACAAAAAAACATCCTTCTTTTGCCCAAAATGGAACATTACCAAATGCAACATTAACTAATACCCTGAATATGGATAAAACCCTGGAACTTACAGGAGATTATGTTAAAGCTATCGGTAAACATCGTTTTTCTGCAATGGTAGGATATAGCTATCAGGACTTCGATTATAAATATACCAATATGTATGCAGATAATCTTCCGACAGACTTATTTGGTCCTTGGAACATAGGCACCGCCAGTTCCATTAAAGATGGAAAAGCCACTCTCGGAAGTTTTAGAAATAGCAGCAAACTGATTGCTTTCTTTGGCCGTGTTACTTATAATTTCGATGAAAAATATTTCATTATGGGAAGTTTAAGGGATGAAGGCTCCTCCAAATTTGGTAAAAGTAATAAATGGGGATTATTCCCTGCAATATCTGCTGGTTGGGAAATAAAGAAAGAAAACTTTTTAAAAGATGTTGAATTTATCAATACATTGAAATTGAGAGCAGGTTTTGGAGTAACCGGAACTATGCCTAACGATCCCTATTTATCACTTACTCTGTTGGATTACGGACAAATCATTTATTCTAACGGGAATTGGGTTCAATCGGTTGTTCCGACCTCAAATCCCAATCCGGACCTGAAATGGGAAACTAAAAATGAATATAATCTCGGTGTAGACTTCTCCTTATTCAAAAATCGCTTATCCGGTTCCGTTGATGTATACATGAGAAAAACATCAGACCTGTTATTCAATTATCCGGTACCTGTACCACCAAACCTGGTTGCCAATACCTGGGCTAATGTAGGTAAAATCACAAATAAGGGTATAGAACTATCTATGAATTATGATGCTATCAGAAACAAAGATTTACAATGGTCTGTCAATGGTAATTTTTCTTACAACAAAAATGTCGTAAACTCATTATCAAACGCTTTGTATCAAAAAGACTGGGTGCAAGTAGGTGATACAGAAGAGCCTATGAAAACTTATACTCATAGACTGGAACAAGGACAACCTGTCGGAAACTTTTATAGTTGGCGTTATGCAGGTTTGACTCCTGAAGGAAAATGGTTATTTTATGATAAAGATAACAAGCCGACTACAGCTGATAAGATTGGAGAAGAAGACAAAGCAATCACCGGTAATGGTATACCCAAAATCAATGCCGGTTTAAGTACCACTATTTTTTATAAAAATTTCGACCTGACAATCTCAGCCCGCGGTTCATTCCTGTTCCAGGTATTAAATCGTTATGATATGCGATTTACACAGGCACAACATGCCAAAGCAGGAACAAATATGACAAAGAAAGCACTTGAAATACCGAAAGGTATGCAATCTTATATATGGGACTCTCCTGTTTACTCGGATTATTATATTGAAAATGGTAATTTTGTTAAGATCGATAATATTACACTAGGTTATACCTTTAAGTTACCATGTAAAGAAATCAGAAACTTACGCGTATATGCTTCAGGTTTGAATCTATTTACCTTCACTAAGTACTCCGGACTCGACCCCGAAGTAAGCCTTACAGGATCTAGTGTACTTGATCCGGGAACAGCCGGTTCTATTGCCGGACGAGGAGAAATATATCCTACAACTCGTACCTTTACATTTGGTGTTAATTTATCATTCTAATTTAAATTGAAAGAAACATGAAAAAATACATATTATTAAATCTTTTACTCCTGGTGATAGCCAGTTGTACAAATCTGGATGAAACGCTTTACAGCAGAATTGACAGTAAAGATTTCTATAAAACAGAAGATGATATAAACAGGGCAATGGGCCCCATCTATGCAAATTTCAGAGAAATACTCCAATGGCATTCTATCTGGGATAGCGAAGCTACAGGAGATATTTCCATCATACCTACCCGTATAGGCGGAGCATGGTATGATGAAGGCATCTTCCAACGTTTACACAAACATACCTGGATGACAGGCGATTCACAATTCGCCCGGTGGTGGGAAATCCTTTATACAGGTGTCAATAATTGTAATCGCGTTCTTTATCAGATAGAAGAATCAGGTCTGGATTTACCAAACAAAGACAAGATGATTGCTGAAATAAAAATAGTACGAGCTATGTGGTATTATTATTTATTCGATATCTTTGGAAACGTACCACTTGTTGACAAATATGATGTTCCTGACGGTTGGCTTCCGGAAACAGCCTCACGCGCAGATATCTATAAATTTATAGAAAAAGAATTGTTGGAAAACATCGATAAAGCAAGTGAAGATAAAGTATCCACTTATGGTAAAATGAACAAATGGTCAGGTAAAATGCTTCTTGCCCGTTTATATTTAAACGCAGAAGCAAGCATAGGAGAAAATAGATATGCCGAAGCAATTAAACTTTGCGATGACATCATTAATTCAGGACAATATGAACTATTACCTGTCTTTGAAGATAATTTTGTGCCTAACAATGAAGGTAGTGTCGAAAACATTTTTGCATATCCCATGGATAATGTGCAGGGACTCGGTATGTATGTCTTCTGTGAAATGACCTTTATCGGAGGACAGAACAAAAGATGGGATGCAATCAATTTCGGAGGTCATAACGGAGTCTGTGTCCTACATTCTTTCATCGACTCTTACGATCCGGACGATAAGCGGATTGAAGGTAGTTTTCTTTTTGGAGTACAAAAAGATCCGCGAGGTAATGTACTTACAGCTAAAGAAGGAGGTATCGATGTTCCTTTGTCTTACCGGAAAGAAATAACATCGTTAACTGATGCCAAAGAACTGGATGGATATAGAAATGGTAAATATCTACCCAAAATGAACCAGATCGGAGCTTCTTGCGATAACGACTTTCAAAGCATGCGATATGCTGAAGTGTTATTTACCAAAGCTGAGTGTATTTTACGAACCGGAGGGAATGCTGACGAAGCAGCATCATTGGTTAACCTAGTGAGGGAAAGAGCATTTGACACACCTCATCCTGTAACAGGAGCAGAATTAGCAGCTACAATCAATGTGAATAATGTCCCGGTACGATTCGGACGTATGTTACAGGAATGGGGGTGGGAATTTGCCACAGAAGGTATGAGACGCACTCAATTAATACGTTTCGATAATAACTTTATCAAAGGTTCATGGCCTTTCCACGAAGCCAGTAACAATGTAAACCTGAATTTATTCCCAATACCATCTGCTCAACGAGTGGCCAATCCTAATTTAAAACAGAATCCTGGTTATCCAGATTAAAAAATTATTTATAATGAGAAACACCTATTTATTCATTTTGCTATTCTTCTCCCAGATGATTCTGGGAGGAGAAATCGATAAAAAAACTGTTGTAATCAGCAAAAAGCCAAAAGTATGGCAAACATTTTGCTTATCAGATGTACGGCTCCTTCCCGGTAGTCCATTCTACAACGCCATGAAAGTATCTCAGCAATATCTTCTCGACATGGATGTGGAAAGGATGCTAAACAAGGCTCGTAAAGAGGTTGGATTACCGGAAAAAGGGAGTTATCCCGGATCGAATCAACCGGAAGGTACCCGTCCAGGTGATCTTCCTCATTACATTTCGGGTATATCCCTTATGTATGCCCAAACAGGGGATACTGAATATCTGAATCGAGTAAACTACATTATTAACGAACTGGCAACAATCAAACAAAAGAAAGAAACATTACAGAAAGCTAAAGGTGAAAAGAAAAGCTATCCTTTTGAGAAATTACTGGATGGGGAACTTCTTCTTAACAAACCCGATGATGCCGGATATCCGTGGGGAGGAAATTGTGGAAATGTTTTTTATGGAATACATAAAGTACATGCCGCTTATAGAGACGCATATTTATATTGTAACAATTCAAATGCCCTCCATTTGTGGATTGAAGACGCCGATCCGCTTGCCGAATTTGTTCTAAAAGTCAACCCCGACCTATTTGATGGATTTCTTGATCTTGAACATGGAGGAATGAATGCTGTTTATGCTGATCTATACGCAGTGACAGGAAATAAGAAATATCTGGAAACCTCTATGAAGTTCAATCATCAGAAAGTGATCCTGAATATTGCTGATAATAAAGATGTATTATATGGTCGCCATGCAAACTTTCAAGTTCCTACATTTGAAGGGACAGCCCGCCAATATCAATTATCCGGAGACGAAGTGAGTGGTAAGGCAACAAGAAATTTCCTAGAAATGGCTTATAATAATCATATCAATTGTATCGGTGGTAATAGTTGTTACGAACGTTTTGGAAAACCAGGAGAGACCACTAAACGATTGGGATATACTTCCAGTGAGACATGTAATACATACAACATGCTAAAAGTGGCATTGAACACATTCGAAAGTACAGGCGATCTTAAACATATGGAATATTTTGAACGGGCTTTATATAACCATATCCTGGCTTCACAAGATCCACACTCAGGAGGAGTCACTTATTATACATCAACTCTACCCGGAGGTTTTAAATCCTATAGTGATCGCTTCAATATTGAAGGCGTTTGGTGTTGCGTCGGAACGGGTATGGAAAACCATTCCAAGTACGGAGAAGGCATTTATTTCAATAACAATCAGGTTCTATACGTTAATCTTTTTATTCCTTCAGAATTGAACTGGAAAGAGAAAGGTCTAAAACTTAGACAGGAAACAAGCTTCCCTGAACAGGATAAAGTAATTCTTAAGATAACAGAAAACAAAGGATATAACAATCCGATCTATCTTCGTTATCCAACATGGATAGAAAGTACAGTCAGTATACAGATCAATGGAGAATCGATTCCTGTCGACACAAAACCCGGTGAATATATCTGCCTGAACAAAGACTGGAAAACAGGTGATGAAATAACGGTAGAATTACCACAGACATTTCGTCTGGAACCTTCTAAAGATGATCCTTACATGAATGCTATATTAAAAGGGCCTATTGTATATGCCGGTGTGTTAGGTACTGACAATATGCCCAAAGACCGGGTAAAATATGCTGGAGACAATAACACTTTTGTTCCACTGAATGATATTCCGACTCTATTGGTAAATAAAGCAGACCTGGATAGCTGGTTGAAACCTACGAACAAACAACCGATGGAATATCAAACGGTTAATGTCGGCTACCTGCAAGGAGAAAAAAAAGAGATTCAACTTCTCCCCTATTACCTGACTCATCATCAACGGTATACTCTTTATTTAAAAATGTATACGCCAGATGAAATGTCATTAAGGAATAAGATAATTATTGATGAATTACGTCCTTCATATAAAGCAGATGAAAAAGCACATAATATGAAAGGAGAAAATACACAACTAACTTATCAAGCCGGTCATTCTCCTGCATTAGGTTTTAATACCTGGGAAAAAACAAGATGGGGACGAGAAGCTGCAGGATGGTTTTCTTATGATATGAAACTTGATAAGAACAAGAAAAACTATCTGGTTGTAACCTATTGGGGAAATGAAGCCAAAGATCATGTATTTGATATTCTGGTAAATGGAACACGAATAGCAACTGAGAATCTATTTGATAAACATCCTGTCACTTTTTATGAAGTAACCTATGAATTACCAGAAAATCTGACAATGGGAAAAGATAAAGTTACTATTAGTTTCCAATCACAACCTCAAAAGAAAGCAGGCACTGTTTTTGCTTTAAAGACAACCACAAACCCTCGTAAATTCCCGAATTATTCTTTCTACTTTTAATATTGAAAGCCAGTTGCACTATAAATAGCAACTGGCTTTTGCCACTTAAACCTACTATAGAAAATAATAATGATTAAATACAAATATATTTACAGCCTTTTGACCAATAATAAAAAACACCCACCTCTTTTCTCCAAATACTAACTGAGATTTATATAAATCGTGTATATTTGCGACAATGCATCTTTCAGAAACAGGGAGAACGGATAATTATATGGAAAAAAAGGAAGAACTACATTTGATTCATTCCCTGAAATCAGGAAATAATCAAGCATACAAATACATATATGATCATCATTATGTACTGTTATGTAAGATTGCCTATGAATTCCTGAAAGACGATTTTCTGGCTGAAAGTATTGTCGACGATATTATTTTTCATCTTTGGGAGAAAAGAGATACCCTTGAAATTACCACCTCCCTGCGCAGTTATTTGGTTCAGGCTGTCCGTAACCGTTGTATAAATTATCTGAACCTGGAAAGAGAAAAAAGAGAAGTCCGCTTTTCAGTCATCGACCAGCAAAATGAGTGGATAAATTCTGTCTTCCCATCCGACGACTACCCGCTGGCTCGATTGCTGGAGAATGAGCTCGAACAAGAGATTAGGAATGCCATAGACAGACTTCCTGAAGAATGTAAAGTTGTATTCAAAAAAAGCCGCTTCGAAGAAAAACGATATGAACAAATAGCTGAAGAACTCGGCATTTCCGTCAATACGGTAAAATATCATATAAAAAATGCGATATCTCGCCTAAGTGCTGATCTAAGTAAGTATTTGCTCCTGCTCATATGCTGTTTTTGGATTTAATTGAAAAAATTATCCGAACGCACTACCCTCTCTCCTTTTCTAACTGTCATATATACAAGAGAACGAAAAAATGAAAGCTACAAACATACATACCAGAATAGACGAACTGATCACAAATTACCTTTCAGGAGGTTTGGGAACAGAGGAGTTAACCGAGCTCGAAGATTGGCTCAAGGCTTCTCCGGAAAACCAAAAATATTTCCGACAGATACGGGAAGTTTGGTTCTCTACGATCGGAGCTAATGAAGAAACACGATACGATAAAGAAACAGCATTCCAACGGTTCCTTTCCAAAACCCAGGTAGCAGCAGAGAAAAAAGTGATCAAAAAATATCCTCTGCACAAATATATGTATGCGGCAGCAGCAATTGCTCTTTTATGTCTCATTTCTTTCGCCTCTTATTGGAGTGGTTCCGAACAGGTCAAGAAACAATTTGCCGAGATGGTGATAGAAGCTCCTCTAGGCTCGAAAACCAAATTATACCTCCCGGACGGCACATTGGTATGGTTGAATGCCGGCTCGAAAATCACCTATTCACAAGGCTTCGGTGTCGCCGAACGAAAACTGCAACTGGCAGGTGAAGGATATTTTGAAGTCACTAAAAATGAGCAATTACCTTTCGAGATCAAGACAAAAGAGTTGGAGCTACGGGTGTTGGGTACCAAATTCAATTTCAGGAACTATCCGGAAGATGAGGAAATTTCAGTCAGCTTGCTGGAAGGGAAAGTCCGCCTAACAAATTATCTGAAAAACAATGACCTATGTTATCTGGAACCCGATCAGAAAGCTATACTGAATAAAAAAGACGGTCAATTAAAAGTCTCCCCGGCAGAAGTACGCTATGCTGCAGAATGGACTAACGATTATCTTTTCTTCGATGAAGAATTATTGCCGGATATCATCAAAGAGTTGGAAAGAAGTTACAACGTAAAAATCTATATAAAAGACGAGTCTTTAAAAACATTCCGTTTTTACGGGAATTTCTTACGGAAAGAACAAACGATCCAGGAAATACTGGATATGTTAGCCTCAACCGGCAAACTTGAATACAAAGTAAATGGTAAAGACATACAACTATATACTAAATAAAAGCTTTTATTGATAACTGTATTATTAACTTTAAAATTGAATTTATATGAAAAGAAAAGACGCTGGTTAGTAAAAGGAACAGAGTCCAAAATAAAAAAGAACCGGAAGATCTGCACAATCTCCCGATTCAAGTTTCCGGACTCTATCTCTGCGAGTTTCCGAAAGTAATGACAAATATAATAAAACTTTACTTCCGGTATTAAGATTTCTTGTTTAAAACAATTAATTCTAATTACTTATGAAAATTAAAAAGAAGGCCATATATATGGTCCTGGCAGTATTATGCATTAATTTGACTGCATTTGCGCAGAATATCAACCTCAAATTAAATAATGTAACAGTGAAAAAGGCCATGGAAACATTGAAGGAAGGAAACGGTTATTCCTTTGTTTTTGCTTCCGGGGATGTAGACACACAGAAAGTCATTCAGGTAGATGTACAGAATGGAACAGTAGATCAGGTGATAAAACAAATACTACATGGTCAAAAAGTTTCATATGAGATCAAGAATAAGAATATCATCATTCAGAAAGATCTGCTTTCTAATCAATCGAAAACTGAGAAAAAGAAAATAACAGGAACGGTCACCGATCCCGACGGGCTACCAGTCATTGGAGCAAACATCGTGGAAAAAGGAACAACCAACGGCATTATCACCGATATAGACGGTCGTTTTCAACTAGAAACAGCCACAAATGCAATTCTTGTCATTTCCTATATAGGCTATAATACTCAGGAAGTAAAAACAGATAACAATTCAATAATCAATATTGAATTACAGGAAGATTCTCAAAAATTGGAAGAAGTCGTTGTTGTTGGATATGGTGTCCAACAAAAAGCTAATTTATCCGGAGCTGTCGCTCAATTAGACAGTAAAGAACTAAGCAACCGTCCCATTACAAATATTTCATCCGGAATACAGGGATTAATGCCCGGTGTAACTGTCTCCACTTCAGAAGGACGTCCCGGACAAGACAATGGTTCTATCAGAATCCGTGGTGTAGGAACATTAAACTCATCTGACCCCTACGTACTTATCGACGGAATAGAAAGTGGTTCAATGAATTCTATTGATCCAAATGACATAGAGAGTATCACTGTTTTAAAAGATGCTTCCTCTGCGGCTATCTATGGATCCAAAGCATCAAACGGGGTTATATTAATAACCACTAAACGAGGAAAAACAGGTAAACCTCAAATTTCCTATAATGGATATGTAGGTATTCAGAATCCTACTGCAATGATTGATCTCCTTTCTTCCGCCGATTATGCTACATTGTATAATCAAGCTTTAGTGGCAGAAGGGAAAAATCCCCGTTTCGATGAAAAAGAAATACAAAAATTCAGAGACGGCTCTGAGCCCTATAAATATCCTAACACAGACTGGCAGGATCTCGCATTCAGAACAGGAGTACAACACCAACATAATGTTAATGTCAGTGGTGGGACTGATAATATAAAATATCTGGCTTCCGTAGGGTATTTAAACCAATCAGGAGTCCTGAGAAATTCATCCAGAAATCAATTCAATGCCCGGACAAATCTGGATATAAAACTATCAGAAAGATTAAATGTCCGAATGAATATGTCCTATTTCAATAATACATATTCCGATCCAAACAGTTGTACTATACCCGGTAGTTCTGATTTGCTGATTCGTGAAGTAAATATAGTAGCACCTTGGATTCCTTATAAAAACGAGGATGGCACTTATGGTAGCACTTCAGACGGAAATCCTATAGCCTGGTTAGATATAGACCAGACAGTAGATAATAATATCCAGAATTTTTCCGGAACTGTCGCTGTAGATTACCAGATTATAGATGGACTTAAAGCATCTGTACAGGGAGCATATGCAACAAATAATCAACATCATAAATCTTTCGTAAAAGACATTCAATATAATCCAACTAAATACCATGGGCCAAACGAATTAACGGAAACAGTTTATAACTGGAATCGTTCAAATCTGGACGTTTTATTGAATTATGATAAAAAATTCAACCTGCATGGATTAAAAATATTATTAGGTTATCATTTGGAAAAGTATAATTATTATGAAAATACGATGTTCCGTAAAAATTTTCCCAACAACGACCTTACAGACATGAATGCTGGTACCGCATCTACACAGACGAATGGTGGTTTCACGCGAGAGTTAGCTATGTTATCTTATTTTGGACGTATTAATTATGACTATAATGGTAAATATTTATTTGAAGCAAACTTCAGAGCAGATGCTTCTTCCCGTTTCAGTCCGGACAATCGTTGGGGCTATTTCCCTTCTTTATCAGCCGCATGGCGTTTAAGTGAAGAAGATTTTATGGAAAACACCCGGGAATGGATGAATAATCTGAAAATAAGGGGATCATGGGGATTTCTTGGTAACCAAGATGCATTAAATGATTATTATCCCTGGATGAATACCTATTCGATTGGGGCAAACTATCCGTTCAACAATAACTTATACACAGGATATTATCAAGAAAACTACAGACTTTCAACTATCTCCTGGGAAAAAGCGCGTACATGGGGTATTGGTCTTGATATGAGTTTAGTGAATAAAATAAACTTCTCTATGGATTATTATGATCGTAAAACAACAGATATTATCATGGATGTCCCCGTTCCTTCTGAGTTTGCGTTAGGCGCATATAAAGACAATGTAGGTGCCATGGTAAACCGGGGTATCGAAATCTCCCTCGGATACAATAACAGATGGAATGACTGGAGTTTATCGGTTAATGGTAATTTCACATACAATCAGAATAAAATTCTGAATCTGGGAGGTGTACAACGCATGATAGATGGGAATACCATCAAACAAATAGGATCACCTATCAACTCATACTATGCATATAAAACAGATGGATTTTTCCAATCAGATGCAGAAGCACAAGCCTATATGGATAAATACAAAGGAAAAGAAGGTTATCCGTTTACCTCAGACTTTAAAGCAGGAGATCTTATATATGCAGACACAAATGGTGATGGCAAAATGACTTCAGAGGATCGCATTATCTGTGGTACCAAAGATCCCAAATTCACTTATGGATTAAATATTAATGTCGGTTGGAAAGGATTTGATCTTTCAGCTATATTTACAGGTGCTGCCGGAGTCTCACGCTTTTTTAGTACACAAATGTATGGAGAATTCGGAGGAGATGTCACCCACCCGTCAACAGCATGGCTTGATGCATGGTCTACAGAAAACCTCAATGGGAAAATGCCCCGGATAGCATTAGATTCACCCAGTTATTCAATAAACACTGTTTCTACATTCTGGATACAAAACTCAAATTACCTGAGAATGAAAAGTATTCAATTAGGCTATACTTTCCCTTCTAAATGGATAAAACCGTCCGGGCTATCTAATCTGAGAATATATTATTCCGGTGAGAATCTTTTCACCATCGATAATTTAATGATAGGTGTAGATCCGGAATCTCCGGAAGGAAGAGGCTCCCATTATCCTTTAGTACAAACACATTCCATTGGTATTAATCTGACATTCTGAATTTATCAATAACAATAAAAAGTACATATTATGAAACGTCTATCATATATATTAATCAGTTGTGCTATCACAGCCTCTATAACATCTTGCTCTGATTTCCTGGATACAGCACCTTATGATGCTTTATCACCTGCCACTACTTGGAAAAGTGAAAGTGATGCCAGAAGCTTTGCTGTTGGATGTTACAAAGACTGGCTTAACGGTTATACGATTCTTTACCAGGATTGCGCATCCGATATCGGTTACAACAATTTTCCCTGGGAAAATTGGACTGTACACGGAAACGGAAAACTCAGTGCATCCAATACAGGAGCCAGTTTCTATGATTTTAAAACAATTCGCCGGTGTAATGACTTTCTCGAAAACATCAAGAATGTAACATTTACAGACGAAACAGAAAAAAAAGATTTGATTGCCCAGGTACGGACAATAAGGGCTTACAAATATTTTGAAATGAACTTTTGGTATGGAGGTGTCCCCATCATAGACTCCTATAACACAGCGGAAGAAGCAAAAGTACCGCGAAATACAGAAGAAGAAGTAAAAAAATTCGTCTATGACGAGTTGGATGCTTTAATTCCCGATCTAAAAGAAAGTCCGGCAGAATTAGGACGGGTAGCCAAAGGCACTGGATTAGCTGTAAAAATGAGATCTGCCCTATACTGGAGTGACTACCAGCGGGCAAAAGATGCTGCTCAGGCTATTATGGAGATGAAAAAGTATGATCTGGACCCCAATTATACGGAACTGTTTACTTTAAAAGGAAAAAGCTCAAATGAAATAATCCTGTCTGTACAATATCTTGAGAATTTACAAGGCCTAGGCGTTATCGGACAAATGTACAATAACGCAGATGGAGGATGGTCCTCCATTGTTCCAACTCAAAATCTGTTGGATATGTATGAAATGAATGACGGATTGACTAAAGAAGAGTCTAAATTATATGATCCTAAATATCCATTTAAAGACAGAGATCCCAGAATGGAAATGACTATGCTCTTCCCAGGACAACTATGGCAAAACCAAAGTAGAGAAACAGTTATTCTCAACACATTAGATAAAGAAATCGACGGTGCCCTCAACGATAATTATCCGGAAGGTGTTAGTAACGCATCCAAAACAGCTCTTTCATGGTCTAAATACCTGGCACCGATGGATCAGTACAATAATATCTGGGATACAGGTGCTTGTCCGATCGTCTTTCGTTACGCAGAAGTATTACTTTCTTTTGCCGAAGCAGAAAATGAATTGAATGGGCCCTCTAATGCTGTATATGAATCTCTCGATAAAATTCGTATCCGCGTAGGAATGCCAACTGTAAACCGGGGGAAATACGGAACTAAAGAAACACTTCGCGAACTAATCAGAAGAGAGCGTACAATAGAGTTAGCCGGAGAAGGACTCCGTAAAGCGGATATTCTCAGATGGAAAGATTCCGAAGGAAAAATGCTGGCAGAAAAAGTTATGAATGGAAATTTATCCCGCATTACCGGGACAGTTAATTATAATGAAAACGATCCATATAAAAGAGCAGTGATCGAGCCGGGAGTTTTCTCTCTGATCGAAACTCGAAAATTTGCCCCCTACAATCGATATTTACCGATTCCACAATCCAGTATTGACAAAAATCCGAATCTTAAGCAAAATACGGGTTATTAATCATAATAAAAATGAAAGTACAACTAATAATAATCATGCTGTTGCTCTTATCCAATATCAGCAGTAAAGAGCTAAATAAAGTATTCCAATTGATACCTACACCTCAAAAAATAGAGGTAAAAGGAGGAAATACCTTACGTTATGGAGAATTGACCTATTTGGTTTCCTCACACAATAACGAACTTCCGATACTTCCTCCCGTATTGGATGCTTTACCTCAAAAAGAGAAAAAAGGAAAAGGAGTACAATTAATAATAACGGAAGAGGAAGTACCCTCTTCCGTTGAAGGGTATGTACTGCGTATCAACTCAAAAGGGGTGACTATATCATCCAGAAACAAGGCCGGAATTTTCTATGGCTGTCAGACTTTGGAACAATTACTGGAAGATAGCCGGGATTTCAATTGTGCTATCCCAGAAATGGTTATTACCGATTATCCGGTTTTAGCTTACAGGGCCATTCACTTTGATACCAAGCACCATTTAAATCGGATGGAATATTATTACAAAGCGATAGATCGGCTAGCCAGATATAAAATCAATGCTGTTATCTGGGAGTTGGAAGATAAACTTCGCTATATACGACGTCCGGAAATAGGAGCGCCAAACGCGATCAGTAAAGAGGAAATGATTGCTCTTTGCCGTTATGCGCATGATAGAAACATTGATGTATCACCACTTGTTCAAGGGCTGGGACATGCTTCATATATCCTGAAACATCATTGGGAATTAAGAGAAGATCCAAACAGTGACAGAGATTTCTGTCCTGCAGATCCTCGAACATACGAACTTCAGTTTGACTTATATCAGGATGCTATAGAAGCGATGCCGTATGGCAAATATCTCCATATTGGAGGAGATGAAGTTCAGTCTATCGGAATTGATGAACGGTGCAAAGCAACAGGAAAAACACCTTTTGAATTACAAATGGATTGGTTACAAAAAACCTGTAAGTATGCCACGGAACACAGCCGTACTCCAATCTTTTGGGATGATATGCCTCTGAAACATGCTGATTTATGGGATATTCTCCAAAACGATACCCTTCAAGGGGTAGAATTAGATCGGCAATGGAACACCCAGAAACTTGACGAAGCTATTAATTTATTTCCAAAAGAATGTATCTACATGCGTTGGAAATACGAACAAGCGGTAACTCCCATCCATCAGAGATTATTGAACTGGTATAAAGAAAAAGGATTGAAGGTTATGGCGGCAACAGCTGCTGCAACCGGAAATAGTATTTACCTTCCCAGGGAAATTGAAAGAACAGATTTCATCAAAGGATTCTGTAAAATTACTACTGAAAATGACTTGGTTGGAATACTGGCTACAACCTGGGATGATGGTTCGCCACATGCGGAAGCAGTGTGGAGGGAATTTATTGCCTTGGGAGAATACAGCTGGAACCCCGATGCCAGGGACAGAATATCTTTCAGTCTGGCACATGGTCAAAGAGAGTTCGGTTTTTGTCCGGCAGATTCATTAACAGAGTTCATAAACGATCTGAAAGCTCTAGCGGATTTCTTCGATGAAGCATTAGTTACAAGCGGGAGAAGGAATCCGGCATGGGGAGTTACACCTTTTACTTTATTGGATATGCCTAACCCTAATAATCCGGGAAAATGGAGTTCTGATAATAACAAAAAGGTAAACGAAGCTATAAAAGCTATAGAAAGATACGAAAGAATCGATTCTATCCTCAATATCGGAGAGAAAACAGCTTTAAGGAACAGATATACTCTGCAAGTATATAGGCAGACCGCACACTTGTTTGCTTTTTCAACAAAAGTCATTATTGCCCTTCATAAATATGATATGGCAAATACTCCCGAACAAAGAAAACAGTCACTTTCTGAAATAAAGAACTTGTGTAATTACTTCAAAATAATGAGAAGTCAATTCGAAAATGTCTATTCTGAAATACGCTTCATGTCTACAGCAGACGGATATATAGAAGAAGTCGATCCAAACAAGCATCTTTCAGCCAGGACAAATAACAGTGATTGGATGTTTTACTTTGAAATACCTATGGTAAAACGACTCGAAAAATGGCTTTCTGAATTATAAAAGTATTTACAGTGTTATTAATTATGACGTACCTTTAATTTGTTTAGAGGTACGTCTATATTTTATACAAAAGATCTATGCAACCAAACAGATATCACAATAATCAAATTTGAAGACATCTGAAGCATTTTAACACAAAAAGGAGCAAAATAAAAACATGAATATCACATATCAAATCAGTTCTGGAGAAAATATCAATACATATTTTAACACTAATCTCCAATAATATGATTCCAAAACCCGGTTTTAAACAAACTTCAACTTCGTTTAAAACGAAAAAAAATTTTGTTTAACCGAGATTGAGCTCCGTTTAAAACGAGATTTCCACAAAAAGGAGCCCAAATTTTGAGAAAATAGCCTGTCAAAAAACTGATTTTGCATGCTAAATAACATATTCACAATGCCAGAACGAGTAAAAATGTGAACAAAAACAAAGAACCGAAATGCATCTATACAGACGGTTCATGAACAAAAACCGCCCTATCGCTCACACATTCATTCCAGTTTAACAGTAATAGAGAAATTAACTTACATATATGTCATTTTGATATTCCCGTAGGATAGCCTGTATGAAGACAAGCCCGGCCTATACTTGTATACCTCCTGCAAACTGATGCTAAATTATCATTTTGTCAAAAAGGATTCTACATAAATCAATATCATAGATATAAATACGATTATGACAAAGAAATACTATAATCTCCATTTTTTATCTATCTTTACCTTATCAATGGTTTGAGATATGGAGAACATTTCAGAGATAAAAGAATTTAACAAACTGTTTTCAAACTATCAGGGCATTTTCATTCGTTTTGCAAATACCTATATTCAGGATGAAGAGACTGCTGAAGATATAGTTGTCGACAGCTTGGTTTACTATTGGGAAAACCGACATTCTCTTATCTCTAATGCCAATATCCCGGCTTATATCATGGAAGTGGTGAAACACAAAAGCCTCAACCATCTACGCAATCAACGGATACGGGAGGATATAGAACAAAACATCCGGACGCATATGGAAAGGGTTAGGAATTTGAAGATCACAACATTGGAGGCATGCGACCCTGAGGAACTGTTCAGCTCGGAAGCACAACGCCTAATTAATGAAGCGTTGGAAACACTCCCCGAAAAAACACGAACCATTTTCATTATGAGCCGATACGAAAATAAAACGCACAAAGAGATTGCAGCCCGACTCGAATTATCGACTAAAAGCGTTGAATTTCACATCACAAAGGCACTAAACGTATTAAGAAAAAGATTGAAAGATTATCTTCCGTTCTTTTTCATTTTTTTGAATTAACAGACCATCCCCATTTTTTTCCAAAAAAATAAGCTTTCTCTTTTAGGGATACTATTTATTTATGTGCTTATTAAATATGGAAAAGGAAATACTATATCGTTTTTTCTTAGGAAAAGCTTCTTATAAAGAAGAAGAAGAGGTTTGTAACTGGGCTGAAGCTTCAGAGCAGAACATGCAGGAATATCTGAAAGAACGCAAATACTTCGATATTCTGCTTGTTCAGAACAAGAAGATTCAGATATCTCATACCTCGCCGAAAAATGTTCTTCATTGGAAGAATATAATCCGGTATGCAGCCGTTATCGCCCTGTTTATCGTATGCGGCATACAGATTTACAATTTTGTGAAGCCAGATACAGGGCAGCTAATGAACACGATATCCGTTCCTACCGGCCAAAGGGTCAATGTTCTATTGTCAGACGGAACCAACGTATGGCTCAATTCCGGATCAAAAATGAAATACCCGGCATCATTCACCAACAAGAAAGGAAAAAGGGTGATTACGTTAGACGGGGAAGGCTATTTTGAGGTCACGAAAGATACCAGGAGACCATTTGTCGTGCAGACCGACAAATATAATATAGAAGTATTGGGGACAAAGTTCAATGTCGATGCTTACAATAAAACATCTTCATTTTCAGTAGCATTGATGGAAGGCTCCATATTAATTTCAGACAAAAGCGAACCAGATAACAAGATAATATTACACCCACTGCAAAAAGCGGATTATATAGACGGGCAACTGATAGTTGATAAAATACAGAACTACGATATCTACCGCTGGAAAGAAGGATTACTTTGTTTTGAACATATTGCATTTAACGATTTAATGAAAGAGTTTGAAAAAACCTATGATATACAGATCATTAACGAGAATAAGCACCTGGACAATTATATCTGTAGCGGGAAATTTCGTATTTCAGACGGCGTAGATTTCATATTGCAGGTTCTCCAGCGAGATGCCGACTTCCGCTTCAAGAGGAATGAAAACAACACTATTATCTACATTAAATAACATGTTAAACCCTTAAATCACATTGCCTATGATAGAATGCTGAAAGAAAAAAGCGATAAATGCGGGAACATCTATCGCTTTATGACTAACACAATTATCAAAAACTGTATTAATCTCTAATAATTACAAAGTTATGAATAAAGTATCTTTGTCGGGAACCTATTACCTAAAAAAATCACGACATAAACATTTTTTCAGAATTATGAGAATAACCTCAATCCTCTTGTTTGTACTGATATTTTCATTACATGCAATCGATTCGAGCTCACAAAATGCACGAATTAGCATACGGGCCAACAATACATCTCTGAAAGAAGTATTGAATACTATTGAAAAACAGACAGACTACCTGTTCGTATATAATGTGAATGTAGACACGAACTTAAAAGTTGTAGTGAATGCCAGAAACCAGCCGGTCAAACAGATTTTAGACAATCTATTTTCTACAATAGGACTGAGTTATGTGCAGGAGGGATCTTACATTGTTGTTTCCTCATCGGAAAAAAACGAAATCAACCAGCAGCGTACTACAATTACTGGTATTGTCACAGACATAAACGGGGAACCGATCATCGGGGCTAACATTGTAGAGAAAGGGACAACCAATGGCACAATAACAGATATAGAGGGTAAGTATAGTATAGACGCATTATTGTCGTCTACACTGCAAATCACTTATATCGGGTATAATCCGCAAACCATCG
This sequence comes from Parabacteroides timonensis, assembly GCF_900128505.1. Lineage (NCBI taxonomy): Bacteria > Pseudomonadati > Bacteroidota > Bacteroidia > Bacteroidales > Tannerellaceae > Parabacteroides > Parabacteroides timonensis. The sequence goes on along the minus strand of NZ_LT669941.1, from coordinate 4,462,059 downwards.
CGGTAAATAACAGACGGGTGATCAATATCCAGTTAAAAGAAGATAGTCAGGCAATCGACGAAGTTATTGTCGTAGGATACGGTGTGCAAAGAAAAGGAAACCTTACCGGATCGGTCGCTGCTATTAAATCAGATAAACTGACAACGGCCCCGATTGCCAACGTAACCAATGCACTGGCCGGACAACTGCCCGGATTGTTAGCCAAACAAAATAGCGGCCAGCCCGGCTCCGACGGCAGTTCATTAAGTATTCGCGGATTTGGTGATCCTCTGATAATAGTGGATGGAGTGGAGTCCAGTTTCAATAATATCGACCCAAATCAGATAGAGTCTATCTCGATACTGAAAGATGGTGCAGCCTCTATTTACGGAGCTCGTGCCGGAAACGGGGTACTACTGGTGACGACCAAACGCGGACAAGATCAAAAGCCGACGATCACTTACAACGGATCATTTACGATCCAGGGAGTTACCGATATGGTAAAACCAGCCAGCTCAGGTCAAAGGACACAGATGGAACGCGAAGCGTACCTGCAGAGTGGTCAACCGGAAGCCGGTGCCCCCTGGACGGCAGAGGCGGTAGATAAGTTCTTTGCAGGCAACGATCCGGCTTATCCTAATACGGATTGGTTCGATTATGTATTCCGCAAATGGGCACCTCAACAGAATCATAACTTATCTGTCAGAGGAGGAAGCAGTAAAATCAAATATATGGGTTACTTCGGTTATACCGACCAACAAACCATGATCAAAAAGAATGGTGGAGACTACAAACGTTATAACATCCAATCGAACATGGATGCCGCTATTACAGACCGTATCAATCTGACCATCGACTTGACCCTGACTTACGAAGATCGTAACTTCCCTGTCAGAGGCATGGGAAATGAGGGACATTTGTGGCAGGATTTATACAATACCAAACCCTGGTATCCGTCCCAGTTACCGGACCCGACCAAGCTTGCCTGGGGTGGTATCGATGTGGGCAGTATTGCCGCCACCTCCAATTCGGACCTGACGGGCTATAACCACAACAAGAAACGTGATTTAAGAGGAGGTGTTTCCTTGTCTTACGATTTCAAATATGTCAAAGGGCTGAAGGCTAAAGCATTTATCAATTATATCGACGATGAACAGTATGTAAAGGAATTTACAAAACCAATCAAGTATTACACCTACAATACAGCGACGGACACGTACAATTATGCGGGTAACTTTAAAGAAAAAGCAGAACTCAGGGAAAGGACGTACCGGGGAAGCATATTGACTCAACAATATTCGTTCACCTACGACAACCTGTTCAACGACACTCACCGTGTCTCCGGTTTAGCTTTGTTCGAGAGTATCGATTACTCCAATAATAACTTTATGGCTTACCGGAAAGATTTCCTGACTCCTTCCATCGAACAATTGTATGCCGGTAGTACCTCGGGAATGAGTAACGATGGCTCTGCCAGCGAAATGGGAAGAGCCAGTTTTGTTGCAAGGATCAATTATGCATTCAAAGACCGCTATTTGATTGAAACTATCCTGCGTGCCGATGCATCTGCCAAATTCCCGAAAGATAGCCGTTGGGGATATTTCCCCGGAGTATCCCTGGGATGGGTCGCCTCACAGGAAAGTTTCTTTAAAAACCTGACCTTCGTCGACAACCTGAAGTTAAGGGTTAGTTACGGTCAGTCCGGAAATGATGCCGTAGGTAATTTCCAATATCTGTCGGGATATGCGATGAGAGGGACTTATTTATTAGGTGACACCCCTGTCTCGGGGCTTTACTCAACAGGCCTGGCTAATCCGCTGCTTACCTGGGAAAAAATGTCTATCTATAACGGAGGTATCGACTATTCTTTCCTTGGCCGGAAAATTCATGGCTCCATCGAAGGATTCTATCGTCAACGGGATGGCATACCGGCAACCCGTACACGCTCACTGCCTTCTACCTTTGGCTCCGCGCTGCCTCAGGAAAACCTGAACAGCCTGAATGACCGTGGATTTGAACTAAACCTGGGAACGGAGGGTAAAGTTGCTGATTTCTCCTATAATATCAATGGTAACATATCGTGGTCACGATCCAAATGGGATCACCATGAAGAGCCCGATTACGAAGATCCTGATCAAAAAAGAATCAATCAGTTGTCAGGACAGTGGACAGACCGCGCCTTCGGTTATTCAGCCGAGAAGTTATTTACCAGCCAGGAAGAGATCGATGCATTGGAATATACTTATAGTGCATTAGGCGGTAATCACTCTCTTCGTCCCGGAGATATCAAATACAAAGACCTGAACGGAGACGGCGTATTAGATTGGAAAGACCAGAAAGATATCGGAATGGGTACAATGCCACACTGGATGTATGGTCTGTCGATGGATTTAAGATACCGCAACTTTGATTTCTCTGCTTTATTTCAGGGAGCATTCGGATATTACACCAATGCATCTTTAGGCTTTGAAACAGAAGTAAAATATGATGAACGCTGGACACAGGAGAATAATAATCCACAGGCATTGATTCCTCGATTAGGAGGCTCGACATCCAATGGCTGGACTTCCGATTATTATTACAAGTCAACCTCTTACTTAAGACTTAAAAATGCTTCCTTGGGATATAATGTACCGAAAGAAATACTGGATAAGGTCGGGATCGACCAGGTTCGTATTTATGTTGCAGGCACCAACCTGTTCACCATAAGCAACATACGAAAATACGGCATAGACCCTGAAGCTCCGAATATTGGCAATAAACTGATGTATTATCCGCAACAGCGCACATTCAGTTTTGGATTGAATTTATCATTCTAACAGAAAATAAAGTATCAATAATATGAAAAAGAAATTAGTTCTATTCTTAATCGGATTATGTAGTCTGACCTCTTGTCTGGATGATATCCTGGATAAGAAACCGCTGGATATTATTTCAGATGACGTGGTATGGAATGATCCCGTAATGATCGATGCTTATCTGGCCCAACAATATATGCTGACAACAGTCTTTACCAATGAGGCCAGCGATTATATAGAGAGTTGGTCGGCAGGTTCGCCTGTCGATGGGAAATGGGAGATCCATACCAGTGAACATGGATACGGTCCGCTGGTCATTAACAACATTGCGGACGAAGGCAAAGGTGGCTGGGAAATTTCCGGGAATGCCGGAAGCTACAAAACCGGGAAACTGAATATTAACGGAGGATTTCTCGAATGGTGGGAATACCCTTACTATATCATTCGTAACCTGAATCAATTTATTGAACGGGTGCCAGACTCGCCTATTGACAGCGAAACAAGAACGCTCCGTGTAGCTGAAGCACGTTTTATAAGGGCGTTCAACTATTTCTCAATGGTCAAGCGATATGGCGGTGTTCCTCTAATGACGAAAGCGGCTTCCCTGGATGACTCCGAAGATGTTCTTTACCCTAAACGGAATTCGGAAAAGGAACTGTACGACTTTGTCATATCGGAAATGGATGCAATAGCCGAAGACCTGGCAGCTACCACCGACTTCGGACGTCCAACAAAATGGACGGCACTTGCCCTGAAGAGCCGGGCTGCTTTATATGCCGGAAGTATAGCCCAATTCGGTTCGATGCAGTTGAATGACTTGTTGGGAATACCTCAAAGCCAGGCCTCCGATTATTACCAGAAAGCTTTTGATGCTTCCCAGGCTATCATAAATAGCGGAGCGTTCCAGCTATATGACCAAGATACTGACAAATCGCTTAATTTCAGGAATATATTTGTTAAGAAGAGAAATAGCGAAGTCATATTTGCCAAACAACACAGTTATATAGATGCTTTAGCAGGTGGAGGAAATACATGGGGATATGATTTCTGCCAACGTCCCAAACCACATGGGTGGAATCTGGGAATGGGTAATACGCCTTACCTGGAGATGGCTGAAGAATTTGAATATATAGACGGTAAACCAGGCAAACTGGATCGGCAAGCTATTCAAAATGGCCTGTGGAGTATGGAAGAACTATGGGGAAAGAAAGATCCCCGGTTTGCAGCAACCATCTATACGATGGGAACTCCCTGGCGGGGCGGAAATGTTGACTTCCACAAAGGCTTGATCGGCGGAGACGGTAAATTGTATGAAAACGACGGGGAAGGCTACGAAGGCGTTAATGCGATGGGAGACCAGAATATCAATGCAGGGAATTTTGGCACTGGTTTCGGAGTGATGAAATATCTGGATGAAAATGTAGATATCGGTAGTACATGGTCTAATTCCGGGACAGATTTCATTGTATTCCGTTTTGGTGAAATTCTTTTGAATTATGCAGAAGCGGCATTCGAGTTAGGTAAATCGGGAGAAGCCCTAGGTGCTATCAACCAACTACGAACAAGAGCGGGTATCGCTACCAAAACGACAATCGACCGCCAGGCAATACGCCATGAGCGGAAAGTCGAATTGGCCTTTGAAGGACACAGATACTGGGATCTACGCCGTTGGAGGGAAGCTGAATCCGTTTTGTCACAGTCATTCTCGGGACTAAGATATATACTCGATTTTAATACAAGAAAGTATAAACTGGTTGTGTTGGACGATATTGACGGAGTTAACACTCCTCCTCGCTTCTACAAACAGAATTACTATTTCCCAATCACATTAAACAGGACCGGCGCAAACGCGAACCTCTTAGAAAATCCAGGTTATAATTAAATAGAAAAGATCTTTCCGGTTTTCATTCCGGAAAGATCTTTTTATTCTCTTCATTACATTCATATAGCGAGATTACAATGAAAAAAATATTTTTGTTTCTGACTATACTATATCTTTCGTGTTCCAACGGTATTCATGCACAATCGATTAAAGTTGAAGATTTATGCAAAAACAGTTCGGCACTGAATTCGAATATGTGGTGGAAAAACTCTCTTAAAACCCAATCTCCATTGATCTTCGAAGTTCAAACGAATAAATATGCATTCAAATTTGATTATGAGAAACTGGTCTTCAACAGTTTTTCTATTTCCGGGAGTAAACAAGAGATAGATAATAACCCTCCCGATATTTCATTTGGAATAGAAACCTATGGCAAACTTTATCCGTGCAAACAATCTTCTTTACGGGTAGAAGATTGTCAACTCATTCATACCGGACGTTTCCTACAACACCGTTTTATCAACTGGATACCGGAGTTAAACGGTTGCGATCCCTACCAAAGCGGGCTCGACATTATTTCATGGAACGATCGCTTAACACTTTCCTTACGGGTGGTTCCAACGGTGATCCTTCGTTCGAACGCTATTGTTATCAATTATACAATTCCTTCTAATTACCAGAAACAATCCTCTCCCGAAGGATGGACAGTCTACAAGCACACAACAGGAACCGGTGGGTACATAATAACCAAATCCACCGACAATACCCATCTTTCATTTTCAGGAAACAAAATAGAAGCACGCCTGAATTCAACTCAAAAACTCCAACCCGAACAACTCTATCAGACAGGGCTTATCATCTATCCGGTCGAAGATGTGGAAAAGGAACTGAACAGCATTATCCACCAAGAAACAAATCCTCTGGTAGTAAGTGCCGAACAAATACAGCCGGTCAACACTTCTTTAATAACTCAATACGATCCGGCAATGGGATGGCATTCCATCCAGCTTCGCAATGACATTTCCGGTGAAACAGTCAAAGATAACGACCGTATGGAGCAGGTTAAATTTACGATCGAGAATAATAATTCCTCGGAAGCTACGGTCAGATTAAATTTCTCAAAAGAAAACGAGGTCTACGCGGTCCCCGGTATTTCGGGAATAATAAGAGATCAGGAGGGTTACCCCACAGGCATTCCTGTCCAACTATCTAAAAACTGGCATACCACTGATTTCAACAATTATGACTCACACCTTTATAAAGGGCCTTGGTTCCACGGACTCAGTGTCCTTCGTATACCTGCCAACAGTAAAATAACACTTGAGTATTCAGGGGTGAATGCACATTGGGGAGGCGTACCTGCCGCTTCTCATGCTCAACTTTGCCTTGTTGGCTGGGGAAGTAACCAGCAATGGGATCAATCGGCAATCGGTGCATGGGGAGAAAGTATATGTTATGAACCGGATCTGGACCAGGCATCTGCCGCCGTACTGGATGTTCGTCCGTTGCTAATCGTCGATCCTAAAAGACAACAATGGGGATGGACAGGAAATGTAGGGGGAGCCGATATTTTAAATCTTCGGAGAAACGACGGTACCCGGGCATGGCATACGGCAATGAAAACTGATTACAAACGATATTGCCCCAATCTTACGGAAGTCATATATTCCGGTAATATGTTAGATCAAAAAATAGATTTTCAGTATGCAACCTCTATCACCCGGTCTGACGACATAACCAGGGGAATATATAAAATCCGGATGAATGTAAAGGACAACATAGAGTTTGAAAAATTAGATATATTCCAATTAGGAGCAGCCACTTATCATTACGGTTTTTCGAAAGAGATTGCTCTAGGAAATGAAAAAGGGCTTATAAAGAAGTGGAAAGCAAATAATAATACACACCCTGTAAATGACAAAAGCAAGAAGTCTTTTTCCGGGAATACTCCCTGGTTCTTCTTATACGATTCACCTATCAGTAAAGATCAGGAAGGACGTTTTGTCTCCGGGAATCGTGGTTTCATTATCCGGAAGTGGGATTCCAAGGTCAATGGAAAAACAAATATTCCTCCTTATTGGAGTGAATACATTACGACAGAAGGAGCACATGGCGATCCGTGTTCTATCATCACAGTAACCCTTCCCGAAAATTGCCGTACTTTATCTGCGGGGGATTATATAGAAGCTGAAATAGAATTATTTGTTACGCCTTTAACCGGTGATGATTATTACGGCCCTAATACCTATTTTAAAACGGCCTTATCAAAATTCACCAACAAATGGCCCCTTGCATACAGGGAAGCAAAAGGAAATAACATTATTGTAACTCCGGTAGAAGGAACAGTAGAAGATAATTATCCTATCGTCATTTCTGCCATAAATGATCAGGCTCATTTCAAAACAAAAGGAGGAATAGGTTATGTTCCCATCACAATCCGTCAATTATCCGGATATAAAAAACCGGCTCTATACACCAAAAAAGGAAACCAGTGGACACAGATCGACCAGTCTACCTACGGTAATGACTATTGGCAAACAGATTTTGATCCGACATCCGGAACCTGGGAAATGACTTACAACATCCGGATGGACTCAGAAGGCGATAAACCGGTAGAAAGGGAGTTTAAATTTAAGATAGGAGAATAGGTAACTACCAATCATTTTCTGCATAAGAGGGGGAGGGATCCTTCTAAGAAAAAAGCGAACTACTTAATAATAAAGTAGTTCGCTTTTTATTGTGGTCCCACTTGGGCTTGAACCAAGGACTCCCTGATTATGAGTAACACAAACAATGTTTTTTCTTATTATCCCTTGTTCTTTTTTGCCCTGAATAATATTATATATATTTGTATTTCAACAACTTGCAAAACACAATTGTTTTTTCTAACTTTGTCCTGTTATGAAATTCAATAACACCTAAATAACACCACAATGAACAAAGTAGACCATTTTCTAAAACCCATTTTTACAAAGAAAATTGAAACTATCTCTATCGGATTGATACTCGACCAACGCAAACATGTCGACTACATCAAGAGTTTAAAAGAAACCGAAATACTTAATGATATAAACGAATTAAAAAATGAGGTAACAGTACTACCTGCCGCCATACGAGTCTCATTCTCTTCAGATAAATTCCACCTTTACTTTTATCGTACAGGCGGAACTTTTACTATTTATGAATGGGAGAAGCTAAGACACGCAACAGGTTCCAGCAACTTTGCCAAACACCGTAAAGAGCAGGAAAAGGTATTTGATAAAGTGTGCGCCACTATTAGAGAACTTCATGAAATTAAAGCCTTTAACATTGAAAATTTAAAAAAGAAACTCACCGGTAGATTAGACCTAAACTTCTCTGAATTTTGGAAACAAACAATAGAAAAGCTTCGCCATGAAGGTAGAGCAGGAACAGCGGACAGCTATAACAATGCATTCAATAGCTTTTCCAAAAGCGTAGGGTTCAATATATCATTCAGTAATATTGGTTTTGACATTGTAGATAGATGGACAAGCAAAATGACCGATTGCGGTTTATCTCAAACTACAATAGGAATATATCATAGAGGAATGAGAGTTGTTATAAATGAGGCTATGAGATTAGGCTACATAGAACTAAATCAGTATCCTTTTGGCAAAGGGACAGATAAAGTTACTATTAAAAAAGGCAGAAGTAAGACAGAAGCTTATCTACCAATATCTGACATACTTAAATTAAAAAAATACGACGCCCCTGACAAACGGGAAAAGCATCAAACAAAATGGATTTGTGAGGCCATAAATATGTTTCTCTTTTCTTATCTTGCCAATGGAATGAATCTAATGGATATTTGTTTACTCACATATAACGACCACTATTTTAACAGCATGGGCAAAGAATTGATGTTTGTTCGTAAAAAGACAGAATCAACATCAGATTCAGAAATTCAGATTATTATACCTATAATACCCGAACTGGAAGAGATACTCAATCACTACGCCTCAACTCCTTCAAAAGATAATTTTGTTTTTCCGAATTTACTAAAAGGAGAAACTAACCCAATCAAAATAAAGGCTATTGTAAAGGATTTAAATGCAGATTTTGGTTTCCGTCTAAAAAAGGCGGCTAAAGAAGTAGGATTATCAATCCCCATTTCAATGACCTATGCAAGGCACAGTTTTGCAACCAATTTGACACACGCTGGCGTCTCAGAACGATATATTTCTCAAGCCATGGGACATAGCAATAAAAATATTACAGGAGGTTATATAGCTCCTTTTTCACCACAAAAAAGAATTATGTTCAACTCTATGTTACTAATTCCTGAATAAATACGGCAATAGTAAACATTGCCGAATCTTGATCGTATAACACTGTAAATCAGATGCATAACAAAATTATGTAAGGTTCTTGATTTAACCAATGCCAGTAGCTTACTTTGCACTATGAAACTGTAGTCAACAGATATAACTATTTAACAACAGTTTCACTTCATGCTAGAGAACGCATATTGCGGGGCAAGCAAAAAAATCAAAGAAATATGACATATCACGAAATTATTTTAACAATAGATTACGAACAGATATCCTCTATTGTTGCTAAAAAGGTTGTGGAAAAGCTAAACAGTCAATGCTTACTCCAACATCAACCATCCCCAAAAAGAATAAGTGGAATCAGAGAACTGGCGAAACATTTGGGCTGCTCTGTATCAAAGGCTCAGGACCTAAAAAACAAAGAAATAATTCCATTTTACACGATCGGGAAACGTGTTTTTTTCGATCCTGATAAAATAGATGAGGCCATTAAAGAGAGAAAGGATACAGGTCATGGATAATGAAGGAAGAAACTTTCAGTCCCAAGAGAATGAGAATGAGGATAAATATCTGAATTGCCGAGTAATAATAACAGAGCAATTCACCGAACCTGATCCTATAATTAAGCAAGGAGATAGAACAATTGTTTCAAAGGGAAATATAGCAACTATCATAGGTAAGCCTAAAGCTTTCAAAACATTCTTAACATCTTCCATCGTAGCAGCCTTTCTAGAAGACGATGTATTTAGTATAAGTGGAGTAGGAGACACTTGTCTTTTCATTGACACAGAACAAAGTCGAAGCCATGTCAATATGGTACAGAAACGTATTTATAGACTTTGCAATTGGAAATTAGAGAAGTCTAACAATAGACTAATAATGTTATCCCTACGCGAATTTGAGGCCGAAGAACGTCTAAGAATCAGTCTAAAGGCAATTGAACAACTGAAACCAGATTTGATTATTATCGATGGCATTCGCGACATGATACGAGATTTTAATGATTTGAAAGAATCTGCTTATATCACTAGTTGTTTAATGGCAATCTCAACAAATCACCAGTGCGGAATAATCACTGTTCTGCATCAAAATAAAGCCGACAACAATGCTCGTGGACATTTAGGATCAGAATTATGTAACAAATCTGAAACTGTTCTACAGGTTGTAAATAGTAGTGGGATAGCCACGGTTTCTTCTATTCACAGCCGTAATAAAGGAATAGAACCCTTCTCTTTTTCTATTGATAACACAGGATTGCCAATTGCTTGTAAGATACCCAAAATAGAAGAGGAGTACAAAGAGCTTTATGACCTAATGAAACAGGCTATGAAAGATCGTCTTTGGTGGTCCCGTAATGAACTAAAGGGGCAAATTATGCAAATAATAGCCCCCAAAGGTTACAAAACTGCTGAAAGGAGGATTAAAGCGGCATCTGATTGGGGTATATTAAAAAAGAATCAGGCAAAAATGTATATTCTTCAGGAGCAAGAAGCTACTACTGAACAGGAACTTGACATTTGACAAGACGACACACCTATATATAGGTGTGTGTCGCTTTGTCTTAAAGACTTGTCAAAAAGAAGACAATATAAACCGCTATCATTCAGTATATTATGTTTTGTTTTGTCTAAATTGTCAAATACCTGTCCAAACTAGGACAAACTATCTTTGTCTTACAACAACAACAACGAGTTTATTTTGAAAAAGCGGCTCTTGTGGTTTAATATATAAGCTTTTTCATCATTTAATTACTGTAAAGGAACAGTATTAATTATCATGTATAAATATAAATCATTTTATCCTGTTTATGGGTCGAATAAAAAGTATTATAAGATCTTAAACAAAGAAGTCAGTAAACAAATCTGGCGAGTAGTCAATCGATATAAAGACGATGAAGACTCTTTAGGCAAAGTGCTAAAGACGACTATAGATGAGGTGCTTACTAAGTATATTCATTTCTATAACCCGTATATCTTATTAGAAAAAATGATAATATCATATGACAAAGTGCATCCCAATATCCAAGATGACAAGATTAAACTTCGATTTCATTGGTTTTGGATTGGTAATAACAAAAAATTAGAGGAACATAGAGCCCTCTTTAGGTCATCTATCGATCAAAAAGGATCTCTTGTATGCCCTTGATTAATTTACTGCCTCAAGCAGAACACCGGCACAGTACTCCCCAATACTCGTGCCGGAACTGCCACAAATGGGAGCGCTGTAAACTAGGGGAGAATAGACCGGCATCATTAACTGCTGATTATGGCCTTTACGGTTGTATTGAGCACCAATTAAATAGTAACGATGAGAAGAAAAAAGTATAAAAAGTGGGGCGAGCAAAGGCCTATAAGATCAGGTTGGACACTTGTAAAAAACCAAATTGATCTCCAAACACGAACCGCATTGGTTCTTTATGTAATGGGGTGTTACCCTATGTCAGAAGCATACAGGTTTGCTTTCAATTTTCAAGGAAAACCATCATCCCTTGGACCTATAGCTTCCAGATGGTGGAATGATCCTCAAATACAAGAGTATGTCCGTATCTTTGCCCGTTGTTTAGCTTATGAAGGATATGAAGTTAATTTAAAGATAAAGCAGTATTAATCTCTTAGCATATACAAATTAAGTTATAGTATTGACAGAACATTCCTACCCCCTGTATAAAGGGAACAATATTTATTATTAATCTTTGGTCAGTATTCTAACGTTTTGTATATTTGTGCACCATTCGAATTGTACGAATGATTTTTTTACATAAGCCTAATCGTCATCGAACTCCTACATCGACCAACAACAGGCTTTCAGACTTACTCATTGGGTTAGTGTATCTATGCCATAGGCGTAGAGCTGCACCATTGAGTAAGTAGGCTGTAGGAGGCCTAGATGACGTATGGCGGTAGCTCTACGTTTTTTTTATGCTTGTAAATGGAGTGACTGCTGAATTAAAATGTTTTTTGATTTAGTATTAACAAATAAATTTTACAAGTTATGAGAAAGAACTTTATTTTATTGCTCACTTTAATCATCACTATCTGTGCTGGATGCTCTGATGATGAGAAACTCGACTTTGATAAGGATATTCTTATCGGGAAATGGAAACTAACGAAAGTGGAGATCAATGGCTCTTATGTAGATGTGACAAAACCACCTTATTCCTACACGATAGAAGCCGCTTACGCGACCTTTAATTCAGATGACTCCTACTACGGGGAAGGATATTTTGGGAATGGCAAAGGTAACTATAAGGCTTCCGGCAAAACTATTACTTGCTACATTGATGGTAAAGAATATGTGAGATATCAAATATTGAACATATCTGCGAAGGAATGTGAATTAGAAATGTTTCTTGACAAAGACAGCATGAAAATCATCTGTACGAAACAATAATACTTAGCTATACTATACAAACATTCTTATACAAGATGTTTTTTAATCCACTAATAATACGATCATGAAAAAAAGTTTATTTACATTGGCTATGTTAATAGTATCATTAACCTCTTTTGCAGAAGGTCACATATTTGTACTTTCTCCGTCAGGTATGTTAAGCACCAATCCAGAAACTCCAGACTACCTCATTTTTGATTATCCCGAATTTTCCCAAAGAGATCTTTATGAGAAAGTGCTGTTAACGGTGGGAGAACATTTTACATCTCCCAAAGATGTTTTATCAACAGTTGAAAACAAGCAAGTTTCAATAGCATGTACTGTTGGTAAAGGAGTAAAAAGGACAGACTTTCATTCGTTTGATATTTCATTCAAGCTAGTATTTGAATTTAAGGATAACAAAATAAAAGTAAATGCGCCAATTATAAACAAAATGACTACTGTAACACATAAATATCAAGAGATGTTCATTAAAAAGAATACCATATCTATTGGAGGAGATGAATTTTCAATTTACAATATGAAAGGAAAACTGAAAAACGAAAAAGCGAAAAAGTCATTGGAATACACAGTCAACAGTACCATCTTAATGATTTTAGAAGGCGTTTTAGACAAGGCAGTTCACAGTGATTGGTAATTATTTCAGATGAATCGAAAAGGGTCAGAATTAATTTTTTGACCCTCTCGTTATCCAAGTTTAATACAAAATATGTAGAAAACAATTGATGAAAAAAATTTCAGGATCAGAAACGTATATATTATTAGTAGACCAATTACCCCTCCCACCCTTCACTGGAAAGTTCCTCGATCAGACAGCCATGAAAAAATCCTGCATATCCAGCGCTCAAAACAGAGACAAACGTAATTCAATAACACCTGCATAACACCGCAAACAAAAAAAGCAGTCACTTATTTAGCAACTGCTTGATTCTCAACGTGGTCCCACTTGGGCTTGAACCAAGGACTCCCTGATTATGAGTCAGGTGCTCTAACCAACTGAGCTATAGGACCGGTATTTCAGAGGGTTACTCTGAAATCGGGTGCAATATTACGACATTTAATCGGATTTTGCAAGTATTCTTGTGAAAACTTTACTTTTCAGCAGCTTCCTCACCACCAAATTCCATCAGATAAGCCTTGATGAATTCGTCGATCTTGCCATCCATGACACCGTTCACATCAGAAGTCTGATAGTTGGTACGGTGGTCTTTCACACGACGGTCGTCAAAGACGTAGCTACGGATTTGTGATCCCCATTCGATCTTTTTCTTACCGGCTTCAATCTTGGCTTGTTCAGCCAGACGATGTTTCAACTCTTTATCATACAGGATGGAACGCAACTGACGCATCGCGTTTTCACGGTTCTTAGGCTGGTCGCGCGTTTCCGTGTTTTCGATCAGGATCTCTTCCTCCTCACCTGTGTAAGGATCTTTAAACTGGTAACGCAGACGAACACCGGATTCCACCTTGTTCACATTCTGTCCACCGGCACCTCCCGAACGGAACGTATCCCACGAAATTGCCGCAGTTTCAATCTTCACTTCGATCGTATCGTCCACCAACGGAGTGACAAACACGGAAGCGAAAGAAGTCATACGTTTTCCCTGTGCATTATACGGAGAGACACGAACCAGGCGATGTACACCATTCTCACTTTTCAGGTAACCGAATGCATAATCACCTTCGATGTTGATCGTTACCGTTTTTATACCGGCTTCATCCCCTTCCTGTAAGTTGGCGATAGAGACTTTATAATTATTGGATTCAGCATAACGCAGATACATTCGCATCAGCATGGAAGCCCAGTCCTGGCTTTCGGTACCGCCGGCTCCGGAGTTGATCTTAAGGACACAACTCATTTGATCGGCCTCATCACGAAGCATATTCCGGAATTCCAGGTTTTCTACCAGTTCCAACGCCTTGTTGTAAGCAGCATCAACCTCAGCTTCAGTGATAATTTCCTCTTTTACATAATCATAAGACAACTGCAACTCTTCTGCGGCATCATGAACCTCGTTATAAAGTTCAATCCACTTTTTCAGTTCCCTCACTTTCTTCATCTGAGCCTCTGCCCGCTTGGCATCCTCCCAGAAACCGGGGTCCTGCGTACGCAATTCTTCTTCTTCTAACTGGATGGTCTTACCATCTATGTCAAAGATACCCCCTCAGCGCGAGCTCGCGCTCCAACACATTCTGTAGTTGGTCTGATGTTATCATACTCTTGTTCTTCTTTTAAATTTTGTGCAAAGATAGAAAATTAATCGTCAGTTTACTCTGCATACATCGCTTCAATCTGATCGGCATATTTCTGCAGGACAACCGGACGTCGTAATTTCAAGGTATCGGTCAGCTCACGCCCTTCCATAGTAAACGGTTGGGGAAGCAAAGTAAACCGCTTGATCTTTTCATAAGAAGCCAGATTCTTCTGATGTTCTTCAATATGCGATTCTATCAGACGGATAATATCATTGTTGGCAACCAATTCTTCACGACTGCCGTATGTTATACCTTTCTTCTCAGCATACTCTTCCAATAAAGGATAAGCCGGAACGATCAAAGCACTGACAAACTTACGCTGATCGCCGATAACAGCAATCTGCTCGATATATTTATCACTACTCATCTCCATCTCGATGGCCTGGGGAGCAATGTATTTACCATTGGATGTTTTATAAAGGTCCTTGATGCGCTCTGTAAAGAACAACACATTACCTTCCAGGCGTCCGGCATCTCCAGTACGGAAAAATCCGTCTTCCGTAAACGAACGGGCGTTTTCTTCCGGCTTGTTATAATATCCGGTTGTTACCGTCTTTCCTTTTACCAGGATTTCACCATTGCTTTCATCTATTTTCACTTCCACACCCGGCATGGTTTCACCGATAGAACCAAACTGGAAACCTATCTCCGGATAGAAACATACGGTTGCCGTAGTCTCACTCAAGCCATAGCCATAAACAATAGGGATATTAACAGACTGCAGGAATTCGTTCACCGTATCGGACAATGGAGCACCGGCCACAGGAAACAGACGTCCCCTTTCGATACCCAATACCTTTTTCAACAAAGTGAAAACAGTCTTGTCGTAAAATTTAAACTTGGATTTCAGACAGAAAGGAGCCTGAAGTCCTTTATTCTTATATTCCAGATTATATAAACGTCCTGTTTCTATTGCATCCAGGAAAATCTTTTTCATAAAAGGAGCAGAAGAATTGATCTTCTCATGAACTCCTACATATACTTTTTCCCAGAAACGAGGTACATTACACATCAAGGTCGGATGAACCTCCGGCAATGTTTTCTGGATCTGCTTCGGATCCTGATTGATGGCTATCTTCACCCCTTTATGCAGACAGTAATAAGTCCAGGCCTTTTCAAAGATATGGGTTAAAGGCAGGAAACACATCGACGTATCCTTGTCGTTTACCATCGGCAGACGGATATCATGAATGCGCATTGCTTCCAGATAATTGAAATGGTGGAGAATAACCCCTTTCGATTCGCCGGTAGTACCGGAAGTATACATGATAGTTGCTACGTCATCAGGAGTAGCTTCATTGGTACGGATCTTTACGGTAGTCTCCGCATGTGCATTATCCCCCAAACGCAAAAAATCATCGAAATAGATAGACGTTTTATCGTCCGGATTGAATTTAACAGCTGAGTCAAATACCACCAGGCGTTTTAACACAGATGATTCTTTCTGGACTTTAAAGGCATTATTATATTGTAACTGTTCGCCCACAAATAAGGTGTGTATATCCGCATCATTGATAATATATTCTATCTGGGCCGGAGAATTAGTGGCATACATAGGGATAGAGACTACCCGGTTGCCATAAGCTCCAAAATCGGTAAACAAACATTGCGGCATGTTCTGAGAATAGATACCAATTTTCTCCTGTACCTCTATTCCAAACTCTGCCATCGCTTTTGCTGTAAGCATTACATACTCAGAGAAATCTCTCCATGAGATCTTTAACCATTTTCCGCTTTCATTATCGCGGTATTTCAAAGCTGTACGCGAGCCATATTTTTCAGCCTGCCGGTGAATTAACTCGGCATAGTGGTAATATACCATAATTCTTCTTTTTGAATTGATACAACAAAAGTACGGCTTTCCTACTGAATAGCAACACATTCCCTCCTTTTTTTACACACAATCGCACTTTTTGTGCAAAAAACATTTCCGACATATTACGGACACAATAGAAAGAGCATGTTAAAATAGAATAAATATAGTAGTATGTATTGCATAGTACATAGGCAATACATATATTTGCATCATAAAACTATAAGAGATGAATGCAGAGAACGTAAAATCACAAATGAGAAAAGGGACACTGGAGTATTGTATCCTCCTGCTTCTCAAGAAAGAGCCGGCTTACACCTCTGACATTATTCAGAAGTTACAAGAGGCTAAATTGATTGTAGTTGAAGGCACCTTATATCCCCTTTTAACCCGGTTAAAGAACAGCGAATTATTAAGTTATCAGTGGATAGAATCGACTCAGGGACCGCCTCGCAAGTATTACCAACTCACAGAGAAAGGTGAAGAATTTCTCGGAGAACTGGAAAACTCCTGGCAGGAACTAAACGAAACAATCAACCACATCAGAAACAATTAAAACAGCAAAACAATGAAGAAGACACTTACTGTTAATTTGGGAGGAACAGTTTTCCACATTGACGAAGATGCATATCAGCTATTAGATAAATATCTCTCCAATTTGCGTATACATTTCCGCAAAGAAGAGGGATCCGAAGAGATCATGAACGATTTCGAAATGCGCATATCCGAACTTTTCGGCGAACGGGTCCGCCTGGGTCATGAAGTCATCACGATCGAACATGTCGAAGAGGTCATCAACCGCATGGGAAAACCGGAGGAAATATTTGAAGAAGAGAAAGAAGATGAAAAAGAGACTACGGGTAAACGCGTATTCCAGGAACAGGTCATTACCGGTAAGAAAAAACTGATGCGTGATCCCGACAACCGGGTGATCGGTGGAGTTGCAGCTGGCATTGCCGCTTATATGGGCTGGGATGCCACAGCCGTCAGGTTAGCCATGATCCTATTACTCTTTATTCCTTTCGTACATTGGATGGCTATTTTATATCTCGTACTCTGGTTGGTAATGCCGTTAGCAAGAACGGCAGCCGATCGATTAATCATGCGGGGGAAAAGCGTCACACTTGAAACTATCGGACAAACTGTTACAGACGGTTTCGAAAAGGTATCGAATAACGTAAACGATTATATCAGTTCTGATAAGCCAAGAAGTTTTTTTCAAAAAATAGCTGACCTGTTTGTTACAGTGTTCGGCTTCATCCTGAAATTCGGTGCTATATTGGCGGGTATTATTCTATTACCTCCTCTCCTGCTCGTTGTATTCATATTATTCATTGTAACGGTCGCATTACTCGGAGGCGGAGCCAGTGTTCTGTATCATCTTTCACCGTTCGGAATGGATTTATATAATGGAGAGCCTGTTTATATGGTCATCATCGGTTGCATCGGCACTATATTATTGATTGGCATACCGGCAATCTCCCTGCTTTATGCTATATGCGGACAACTGTTCAATCTGAAACCGCTTCCCAATTCAGCAAAATGGACATTACTTGTCTTATGGATAATCGCACTGGCTGGTTGTGTGATCTATTTCGTACATGTAGGATTACCGGCTCTTACTCCTTATTTCTGGCAAAACGGTTACTCTATACATATATAGAAGGAAATAAAATGATTATCGTTTAAAATGTGTGTTTAAAAAAAGAAGGCCGCTCTGTCTCAGAGGGGCCTTTCTTCTAAGGTTAACAAATTTATGAGTAAAAACCACTAATGAATCATTTAAAAAACCACTATCTCTGGGCCCCTTAAGGTTACACAGAAATAGTGGTTACAAATATACGTATTATTTTTAATAAAAAAAGACTTTCACCAATTATTTGTACGCTTTTCTTATCAAGGCGGCGATTGAAGATAATTCATCCTGACTTATTGTCAATTTTTCACCTCCAAAATACATATCAGATTCCTTCGTTATAGGGATCAGATGGATATGGGCATGAGGCACCTCCAGCCCCATCACAGCCATCCCTACACGCTTACAGGGAATAGCTGCTTCCTGAGCACGGGCTACACGCTTGGCAAAAGCCATCATTCGCCCTAACAATGCGTCTTCCAGATCAAAAATGTAATCAATTTCCTTCTTTGGAATCACCAATGTATGCCCTTTTGCAACCGGGTTAATATCCAGGAAGGCAAAGAATTCTTCGTCTTCCGCAACTTTATGGCAAGGTATCTCACCAGCCACTATTCTACTGAATATTGTTGCCATATCTTATTGTATTAAATTGAAATTTCCATTACTTCGAAAGTCATTAACCCCGATGGAACTTTGATTTCCACTACGTCACCAACTTTCTTGCCCATCAGTCCCTGAGCGATCGGAGTGCTGACAGAAATCTTACCTTCTTTCAGGTTCGCTTCCGAATCAGACACTAAAGTGTACGTCATCACAGCATTGTTTTTCGTATTCTTGATCTTTACTTTGTTCAAAATCTGAACTTCGTTCGTCTGAACACGTGTTTCGTCGATCAAACGAGCGTTGGCCAACAAACCTTTCAACTGTGACAGCTTTGCTTCCATTATACCCTGAGCTTCTTTTGCAGCATCATATTCTGCATTTTCAGACAAATCTCCTTTATCTCTGGCTTCAGCAATCTGGGCAGAAATCTCAGGACGTTTCACGGTTTCCAAATAGTTGATCTCAGCTAAAAGCTTATTGTAGCCGTCTTCTGTCATATAACTAACAGCCATACTAAATCCTCCTAATTATTGATTATTAAATTAATATTTATACCACATATAAAAAAAGAATCCCGACCAACAACCTGGCCGGAACTCCTCTTTCTCTCTATTTAAGACTACGCAAAGATAAGACATCTTTTCAAAATGAACAAACCTTCGCAAGTGCTTTACAACATATAAATCTGATTGTTAGCGCGATACATTAAAGTACTGCTTTCACATCGGCTTCCAAGGTTTTCACGTCATCCACACGTTTAACCAGGTTGCCTTTGCGATCGAGTATGAAAATCGCGGGGAGTTGCTTCACGTTATACAATCCTGCAATCTGCGAATAAACCGACTGCGGATCACGCACGGTAACCCAAGGCAGATTAGAAGCAGCATTTTTCCAGAAATGGACATCGGAATCCAAAGATATCTGATAAATATCCAATCCCTGTCCATGATACTTTGTATAGAGTTCTCCCAAAGTCATATTCAAAGCCGGCGACCATTCTGCCTGATAAGCAGTAAAATTGATCACAACCGGTTTACCTTCAGCCACCGACGACAACTTCACCACTTCCCCTTTCAGGTTCGGCAGTTCAATATCGAGGAAGCTCACCTCGGTTGTTTTCACATTATCAAAGTTCACCGGACGCTGGGCACGAAGCACCTTCATCGACTGTAGTGTCAGATTATACAGATGTTTGGAACGGGGACTTCCCGGATAGAAATGATCGTAGCTGGTTGCTACGGCACCATAAGCCTTCACATCATTCTTGTCATACAGGTCGAAGAACAACAGACCGTCAATCTGCTGGAATAACGCAAAGTAAGCAGCAGTCGACATCGGTGCCGAGTAAATATATTTACGGGCAACATCTTTATAGGCCTCTGCCGTTTCCAGTATTCTTGCACGATAAGTCGTGTCCGCTATATGTTTATCTTCATATTCTTTACGCAACCTGCCGATAGCCTGGTTAGCATCTAATTGTGCCAGGGTAATCGCTTTGATCGCTTTCGAATTTTCAGAACCTTCCACGGTATATGAAGTAGCAAATGTACCTGCATCGGCAGCAATCGTGATCGTCTCAACCGAATCGATCGCAAAATTAATCCGCTGGTTATTCAGGCGCAAACGATAAAAATCAGGAAACGCCGGACGTTTATGATTGAATTTGAATTTACCGGCAGCCGTCAGCTTGACAGAGTCAAGAGTCTCGACATTCGATATACCGACGTTCTCCAGATACATGGTCTGCCCATCAGCTCCGGAAACAACTCCTTTCACGGTAAAATCGGATGCATTATTACACGCGGTGAATAACAGCATGCATATTCCGAAAACAAGCAGTAATTGTGCAGATATTTGTTTCATCATTTCTTCTTTACAATGTTCGTAATTCCGATGCAAATATACATTATTTTACAATTGTGGCACTATTATTCTCAAAATCTTCCCTTTATTTTTATAAAAAAGAACTTTTCTGATGTTTTTTATTTTCATTTTCATGCATTTACAGGTAAACTTTCATTACATTTGCACCAATTTTTACAGATAGAAAAATAAGAAAGAAGATTATGCTTAATCCAATTAACAAGACGATCGAGTTGGCTGATGGAAGAACCATCACCATCGAGACCGGGAAGTTGGCAAAACAGGCGGACGGTGCGGTTACCGTGCGTATGGGTAACACAGTGTTGCTGGCTACTGTTTGTGCCGCAAAAGATGCAAATCCCGGTGTTGACTTTATGCCGCTGCAAGTTGAATACAAAGAAAAGTACTCCTCATTTGGCCGTTTTCCGGGAGGTTTTACAAAAAGAGAAGGAAAGGCTTCTGATTACGAAGTCCTTACATCACGCCTTGTAGACCGCGCACTGCGTCCGTTATTTCCGGACAATTATCATGCCGAAGTATATGTAAACGTTATATTGTTCTCTGCCGATGGCGAAGACATGCCGGATGCACTGGCAGGTTTGGCTGCATCTGCTGCACTGGCCGTTTCAGATATACCTTTCAACGGTCCGATTTCCGAAGTACGTGTAGCACGTGTAGATGGCAAATACATTATCAACCCGACATTCTCGGAATTGGAAAAAGCAGATATCGACATGATGGTTGCCGCTACAATCGACAACATCATGATGGTAGAAGGTGAAATGTCTGAAGTACAGGAATCTGAAATGCTTGAAGCTATCAAGATTGCTCACGAAGCGATCAAAGTACAGTGCCAGGCTCAACTCGAACTGTCGGAAGCATGCGGTAAACTCGTAAAACGCGAATATTGCCACGAAGTAAACGACGAAGAACTGCGTAAAGACGTACATGACAAATGTTTCGCAAAGGCTTATGCCGTTGCTACATCAGGTACAGACAAACACCAGCGCTTCGATGCTTTTGAAGCAATCATAGAAGAATATAAAGCCAACTTCACAGAAGAAGAACTGGCTGAAAAGGCTGAAATGATCAGCCGTTACTATCACGATGTAGAAAAAGAAGCTATGCGCCGTGCAATTCTGGACGAAGGCAAACGTCTGGATGGCCGTAAGACTACCGAAATTCGTCCGATCTGGATCGAAACAGATTATCTTCCGGGACCTCACGGATCAGCAGTTTTCACACGTGGTGAAACTCAGTCACTGACAACTGTTACACTCGGTACCAAAGCCGACGAAAAGATGGTTGACGACGTACTGAACCATAGCAAAGAACGTTTCCTTTTACACTATAACTTCCCTCCGTTCTCAACCGGTGAAGCAAAAGCATCACGTGGCGTAGGACGTCGTGAGATCGGCCACGGAAACCTGGCCCACCGTGCTTTGAAACGTATGATTCCGGATGAATATCCGTATGTGATCCGCGTAATCTCCGATATCCTCGAATCAAACGGTTCTTCTTCCATGGCAACTGTTTGTGCCGGTACATTGGCATTGAGAGACGCCGGTGTTCCGATGAAGAAACCGGTATCAGGTATCGCAATGGGTTTGATTTCAGAAAACAAAGGTAAGAACTATGCTATCCTGTCCGACATCTTAGGTGACGAAGACCACCTGGGCGATATGGACTTCAAGGTAACAGGAACAAAAGACGGTATCACAGCTACCCAGATGGACATCAAGGTAGACGGTCTGTCATACGAAATTCTTGAAAATGCATTGGCACAGGCCAGAGAAGGCCGTATGCATATCTTAGGAAAGATCATGGAAGCTCAACCGACAACCCGTGAAGATCTGAAACCGCATGCTCCTCGTATCGAAACGATGACAATCGGCAAAGAATTTATCGGTGCAGTAATCGGCCCGGGCGGAAAGATCATCCAGGGTATTCAGGAAAAGACAGGTGCTGTTATCACGATTGAAGAAGTTGACGGATTCGGTCGTATCGAAATTTCAGGAACCAACAAAGATACAATCGATGCTGCTATCAGATCGATCAAGGGTATCGTTGCAGTTCCGGAAATAGGCGAAGTATACGAAGGAAAGATTTCTTCTATCATGCCTTACGGCGCATTCGTTGAATTCATGCCGGGCAAAGACGGTCTGCTTCATATCTCTGAAATCGACTGGGCTCGTCTGGAAACAGTAGAACAGGCTGGTTTGAAAGAAGGTGATACTATTCAGGTTAAACTGGTAGACATCGATGCAAAGACCGGTAAGTTCAAACTTTCACGCAAGGTGTTGCTGCCGAAGCCGGAAGGTTACGAAGAACGTCCGCCGAGACCAGAAAGAGGTCCGAGACCGGAACGTGGTGATCGCGGCGACCGTGGTCCTCGCCAGGATCGTGGTGACCGTGGAGATCGCCGTAACGATCGTTAATAAACGACTTTCTTATACATTATATATAAAGAGCTATCCTGCGACAGGATGGCTCTTTTTTTATACCCGACCTCCACTTTTCAGGCACGTTACAACCCATACACATAAAACTTAAACAGATCATTTTTTTTCAAATTAACCATCATACTATCACTCAGCAGCACATACCAATTGTATTTCAATATACATATAGAATGACAGTTCCTATGACAGTTCTATTTTCAACCATCATACTATCATAAAACACCCTGACAAAACCGGCAAAGTATATGACTTATTTTCAACAAAGTAGGGACTTTTCTTTTCTGAGACCCGGGTGTAAAGGGTGCTGAGATCCGGGTCTTAGCACCGTTCAAACCCGGGTGCAAAAGGGCCTTAAAAGGGGATCTAAAGGAGAAGAATAAGTAGTTTTCGTGAAAATAACAGCCATATTTGAGCTAAAGAAGTAGGCTGCTATCGAAAAACAGTACAGGCGGAACAGGCGCATTGCAACATGAATTACGTGTTGGCAGAGGCACACCTTTTTTAATGCACAAAAAAACCTGCCCCGAACAAACGGAGCAGGTTCTTTACCTCTTATTTAATAATTCATTTATTTACTACAAGAACAACGCGGCTTCAGCTGTTTGAAGAAATCGTTACCCTTATCGTCAACCAGAATAAATGCAGGGAAGTCTTCTACTTCGATCTTCCAGATTGCTTCCATTCCCAGTTCAGGATATTCCAGACATTCTACCTTCTTGATGCTTTCCTGTGCAAGGATAGCAGCCGGACCACCGATACTACCGAGGTAGAAACCACCATGCTTCTGACAGGCATCTGTAACCTGCTGGCTACGGTTACCCTTGGCAATCATGATCATGCTACCGCCATTGTCCTGGAACAGGTCGACATACGAGTCCATACGACCGGCAGTTGTCGGGCCGAAAGAACCGGAAGCCATTCCAGCCGGAGTCTTGGCAGGACCTGCATAATAAATAGGATGATCTTTGATGTATTGAGGCAGACCTTCCCCTTTATCGATACGTTCTTTCAGTTTAGCGTGCGCAATGTCGCGACCTACCACGATCGTTCCGCTCAGAGAAAGGCGAGTCGATACCGGATATTTAGTCAGTTCTTTCAGGATATCAGCCATCGGCTGGTTCAAATTGATCTTTACAGCATTCCCTTCACCGGCCTTACGCAATTCCTCTGGGATCAGACGGCCAGGATTTGAATCCATCTTTTCGATCCAGATACCGTCTTTATTGATCTTACATTTGATGTTACGGTCGGCAGAACAGGAAACACCCATACCTACCGGGCAAGAAGCACCGTGGCGGGGTAGACGAACGATACGAACGTCGTGCGCATAATACTTACCGCCGAACTGGGCACCCAAACCGATGTTGTGAGCGGCTTCCAGTACCTGTTTTTCCAATTCGATATCACGGAAAGCCTGTCCGCCTTCGTTACCGCTTGTAGGCAAGTTGTCGTAATAATGAGTAGAAGCCAGCTTCACTGTCAACAGGTTCTTTTCAGCAGAAGTACCACCGATAACGAACGCAATATGATAAGGAGGGCAAGCAGCCGTACCCAATGTCTTCATTTTTTCTACCAGGAACGGAACCAGGGTAGCCGGGTTCAGGATCGCTTTTGTTTCCTGGAACAGATAAGTCTTGTTGGCAGAACCACCGCCTTTAGCTACACAGAGGAATTTATATTCCATACCTTCAGTAGCTTCGATGTCGATCTGTGCAGGTAAGTTACATTTCGTATTTACCTCGTCGTACATATTTAAAGGAGCATTCTGTGAATAACGCAGGTTTTCTTCCGTATAAGTTTTGTAAACACCCAAAGAAAGCGCCTCTTCATCACAATATCCAGTCCATACATGCTGGCCTTTTTCACCGTGGATAATAGCCGTACCGGTATCCTGGCAGAAAGGAAGCTGTCCTTTTGCAGATACTTCCGCATTACGCAGGAAAGTCAATGCCACGAACTTATCGTTGTCGCTGGCTTCCGGATCGCTCAGGATCTTAGCCACCTGTTCGTTGTGCTCGGGACGAAGCATGAAAGCCACATCACGGAAAGCAGCGTTAGCCATCGCTGTAAGTCCTTCTTTTGCAATTTTCAGCATCGGCTGTCCTTCAAATTCGGATACCGATACATAATCTTTTGTAAGCAGATAATACTCTGTTGTATCCGGTCCGAGTGGGAACGGTGCCTGATACTTGAAAGGAGGTGTTGCCATATCTTTATTATTTAATTATGTAATTATTGGTTTTATAATTCAGAATGATCCTTTTTCGATTGGCAAACTTAGATAAAAATCATGAAATACGAGAGAGGTTTCACAAATTTGTTCTCCGAAAGGAAGGAAATAGTTGGCTAAAAAATAAATTTAAGTGATCCGGATTATAAAACATACAGAAATTCAACAGCTACAAAAAAAGATCGCTTTAAGGACTGAAATATATTCACTATCAACACTTGAACTCTAGAAAAGAAAAACATATATTTGCAAGAACATGAAAAAGCTAGTCGTACTTTTCGCGCTATGTCTGTTGATATCCGACCATCTAACAGGGCAAATCAGTCACGGAGGCAAACCTCTTCCGATGACGGTATTAAGTACCCGCTCCGGAAGTATATTCAAAGAAATGCCCTCTTTTGACATAGATGAACAATTACGTATCGATTCACTGAATGAAAGCGATTTACGCAGCGGTTATCATTTCGCCTATAAGTTTATGACAGACTTTACACCGGAAAACTCAGGCTCCAGTTTTACACTGGCCGACGGGACCCGTGTGTGGCGGTTAGGCATACGTTCGGCCAAAGCTTATTCCATCAATGTATTATTTACTGAATTCGAATTACCCGAAGGTGCCCAGCTTTTCCTGTATAATCCTGACCAGACACATATTTTAGGTTCATTCAATTATCTGAACAATTCGGAACTCGGGATACTACCCGTTTCACCGGTACAGGGTGACGAACTGATCATCGAATATCAGGAACCTGCCAATGTACCCTTTCATGGAAGACTAAAAGTAGGAGAAGTCAACCACGACTATCGGGGACTGAAAGAATATGAACCTAAAGATGACAGTCCCTATTTCTGGTGCATGAAACCGTTAGCCTGCCTGCAACAGGAAACAGATAAATACGATGACATCGGACATAGCGTCGTCCTGATCGTACTCAACGGAGAAACGGCTTGTACAGGTACATTAATTAATAATACAGAAAACGACGGAAAGCCTTATATCCTGACAGCCTCCCATTGTCTGAACAAGCAATTTACAATTGAAAATCCGGACTATGAACAGATCGCCGGAACCATTGTAACTTTCTTCAACTACGAAAGTCCACTTTGCGACCCTATAATGAGGGGCACGGAGGAGATGTCGATGGCTTCGACCTACTTCAGAGCAACCAACGAGAGTACGGATATGGCTCTGCTCGAACTATTGGAAACTCCACCGGTCTACTATCAACCTTATTACGCAGGATGGAATGCCAAAGATGAAGGAACAGCACCCTATATCAATATTCACCACCCGAATGCTTCCGTAAAAAGGTTCTCAAAGACCGATAATGTAATAATAGATTCTTATCCACAGGCTTTATTCGGAGAAAACGGACACTGGCATGTAGAAGAGTGGGCGGAAGGGAGTACTTACGGGGGTTCATCCGGCTCTCCTTTGTTCGATAAAAACAACCGGATAATCGGAGGTTTGTCCGGAGGATTTTCCGCCTGTTCGAAACCATACAACGATTACTTCTACATGTTAAGCCGAAGCTGGGATATATCTCCCGACCCGGACAAACAACTAAAAACGTGGCTCGATCCATCCAACCGTAACAAAGAACTTATCTGTAACGGTATCGATCCATATACAACAACACCAGCTATTCGCCTGAGCAATATCAGTGAAAGTGGCAAAAGAAATACGATAGAAACGACCGCCCTCCCCTCACCCGGGAAAGGACCGGCTTTCGGTAACAACTCATTAGGCATGACCGAATTTACAGAAATGTATAAAACAACAGGGGATGCCTCCATTTTTGGTGCGTATATAGTTAATCCATCTATCGCCAACTCTAAAAATATCGATATAGAAATAACCGTTTACAGCGGAAGCAACAAACCGGAAAGACTTTTACATACCGAGGCATTCAAGCCGAAGTTCACGACATTGAAAGAAAAAGGTGAAATATTTATCGACTCACTTAAGCCTTTGAACCGCGACCAGGAGTCGTTCATCCCATTCTCAGAGCCGGTCACGGTATCCGGGACTTTCTTTATCGGTTATAAAATCAAATCTTCTACAGATGAGACCTTCTTTTCGGCATTTAATCTACCAAAAGGAGAAACCAGTAAAAACACGACCTGGATTCATTATAAAGAAGAATGGATCGAAGCGACCGCTCATCCGGCATCACCGATGAATACATCCCTGTTTATCGACCCGGTTATCCAATATAACACCACATCGGCCAACACATCCATCGAAAAAAGTAATCCTATCCGTATATTTACAGGATCGACTCCTAAAACAGTCCATATCCTGCTCCCGGAAAATATCAGACAAGCCCAATACTCAATGATTGCGACAGACGGAAGAACGGTACGGAGCGGAACGGTCTACACTGGCCAAAACACAGTCACAACACCCTCTGTCACAACAGGGATTTATCTGATACGAGTCACTTACAATAATGAAAGTTTCACGCAAAAGATATTATTTTAATCAAAAATACACAATAAGCAAGTCGGAAACGCTGCTTTATTGTATTGGCAACGATATAGTAAATACAAAAAATTAACCTAATTATATCAGGAACTCAGGCGAAGAAATGCCCGCAAATCCTGCTATTTATATCCGTTTCAGCAAAAAAGGGGACACGGATTCATTAATAAGTATTAATTAGAAAGATTTTATTGTATCTTTGCTATTCATAACAAAAAAATGCTTTAGTTTTGCACTTTGATGGCTAAGGGACAATTGGAAGAGAATATATAAACATAGTAACATTTTAAACTTACATCAAATTATGAACAAAAAGTTTTTATTGTCATTCTTCGTAATGGCAGCAATTTTAACCCTTTCTTCTTGTTCTAACAAGTTGAAACCGCTAGCTGAAGAGTATATCAAAGCTGAGCCGCAGCCGCTAGAGGCTATCGGAGGCAAAGTTCCGGTAACTATCAACGCAACATTCCCTGCAAAATGGTTCAATAAAAAAGCTGTTGTAACAGTAACTCCGGTTCTTCGTTACGCAGGTGGTGAAGCATGGGGAACATCCTACACTTATCAAGGTGAAAAAGTAAAAGGTAACAATCAGGTTATCCCGCAGAAAGAAGGTGCTAACGTAACAATGAAATCTGCTTTTACTTACAAACCAGAAATGAAGAAATCTGAATTGTATCTGACTTTCGATGCAAAGATCAAGAACAAAACAGTTAAATTGCCGGACGTAAAAATCGGTGAAGGCGTAATCGCAACTTCTGAATTGGCTGACGCTGCTACTGCAACTGCTGCTATCGCTGCTGACAAATTCCAGCGTATCATCAAAGAAGCTCACGATGCTAACATCATGTTCCTTATCCAACAAGCTGAACTTCGTTCAAAAGAACTGAACTCTACATCTATCAAAGATTGGAAAGACCTGGTAAAAAATGCAGACGAAGCTCCTAACCAGAATGTAGCAATCGAAATTTCTGCTTATGCATCTCCTGATGGTGGTGTTAAACTGAACACTGGTTTGGCTGAAAGACGTGAAGGTAACACTTCTAAATATCTGGCTAAAGAATTGAAGAAAATGAAAGTTGATGCTCCGGTTGATGCACGTTACACTGCTCAGGACTGGGAAGGCTTCAAAGAATTGGTATCTGCTTCTAACCTGCAGGATAAAGACCTCGTATTAAGAGTTATCTCTATGTACCAGGATCCTGAAACAAGAGAAAAAGAAATCAAAAACATCTCTGCTGTATATTCTGATTTGGCAGAAACTATCTTACCTCAGTTGCGTCGTTCTCGTTTGACTGCTAACATCGAAATCATCGGTAAGTCTGACGACGAAATCAGCGCATTGGCAAAGAGCAACCCTGCAGAACTGAACATCGAAGAAATTCTGTATGCTGCTACTCTGACTAACAACGATGCTGAAAAGATGGCTATCTATACAAAAGCTTCTGAACTGTATCCTAACTGCTACCGCACTTGGAACAACATCGGTATGATGGCATTCAAGGCTGGTGACCTGGCTAAGGCTGAACAGATGTTCAACAAATCTAACTCTGTTAAGGCTAACAACGAAGCTAACATGAACTTAGGTCTTATCGCTCTGACTAAGGGTGACCAGGCTAAAGCTCAGCAATTGTTCGGTAACGCTGCTGGCGTAGCTGAATTAGGCGAAGCTTTGGGTGTTCTTTATCTGGAACAAGGCGAATATGCTAAGGCTGTTAACTCTTTCGGTTCTGTTAAGACAAACAACGCTGCTTTGGCTCAGTTGTTAGTAAAAGATTACAGCAAAGCATCTCAGACTCTGAATGCTGTTGCTAATCCTGATGCTACTACTTCTTACCTGAAAGCGGTTGTTGCTGCTCGTACAAACGACGCAAACGGTGTTATCAGCAACCTGAAAGCTGCTATCGCTGCTGACAAAGCTATGGCTAAAGAAGCTGCTATCGATCTGGAATTTGCTAAATATGCAACTAACGCAGATTTCGCTAGCTTGGTTAAGTAATTAAGTTTACAACCTACATATAAAAGGCTGTTTCCATACGGAGGCAGCCTTTATTTTTTTAATACATAACGGCCAGAACACAAGAACAAATGACACACAAATATGGTTCTTATTATATAATTTAAGACAAAATGTTTTGTCATCTTGTCAACCTTTTACACCTTTGCGTGCTAATTTAAACAAACAGACGTTTTACCAGATGAAAGGATTGTTATCTATACTTGTTTTTTTGAGCCTGATACTGATGGGTACTCAGGACGCTACAAATATAGGTACATGTATCCGTCACGGGAACGTACAATTGAGTTCTGCCGAGAAAACGATTAAAGACAGAGCCTTACAACAGCAACATGAGTTAATATTCGACCTGGCAGAGAACTGTAACTATATACATATTCTATCCAAGCTGTCACGCGAAAGAAGCAACTCCAATAATTCACTCCGGCTGGAAAACAAATCTCATTCGGATCAATTCCTGAAAGAGTTCAATCTACGCCAGCGTACCAGTGAATTAATATCGACTTTACAGATTATCGACGCATCGTCCCTTCATTACCGCTTCGCACATTTTATCTACGAACTGCGAAGGATTATTATTTAAATCTATTCTTACTGATATCTTATAGGCTATTCCTGTAGGCAGGAACGGCACAAATTGCTATTGCCGGAAGTGACCATCTTCATCCGGCAAAGGTTATCTACCTTTTAATTAATTCATAACAGATATGGGAGCTATATCAATTTTACTAATGCTGTTCGCCGGCATTGGTTTTGCCGGCCTGGCTATAGGCGTAGGCAAACTGGTGTCAACGAAACGCAGAAACCCGGTCAAAGGGGAGGCTTACGAGTGCGGACTTCCCACAGAAGGAACATCCTGGGGGCAGTTTAACGTAGGTTATTACCTTTTCTCCTTATCCTTTCTCATCTTCGATGTGGAAATGGTATTCCTTTATCCCTGGGCCGTCACACTGAAAGAAGTAGGTGCCCCGGCACTGGTCGAGATTATCTTTTTTATGCTGTTCCTGTTCATGGGATTGCTTTACGCATTTAAAAAGAAAGCATTACAATGGAAATGAAAAAAGACTTTTTACCCGAGATACCGGAAGAGTTCCGCGAGAACCTGGGACGGAACGTCCTGGTTACGACCATAGACAAAATTGCCGGATGGGCACGTAGTAATTCACTCTGGCCATTGACTTTCGGAACTAGCTGCTGTGCTATTGAAATGATGAGTGCAGCATCCGCCAAATACGACTGGTCGCGCTTCGGCTTCGAAGTGGCGCGTGCCACCCCACGACAGGCCGACCTGATCATTGTAGCCGGTACAATCACGAGCAAGATGGCTCCGGTACTACGCCGTTTGTACGACCAGATACCGGAACCCAAATACGTGATCGCGATGGGAGCCTGTACGATTACCGGCGGCCCATTTGCCAAAGATAGCTACACAGTCGTACGGGGCGTAGACAAGATTGTTCCGGTAGATGTCTATATTCCGGGGTGCCCGCCCCGACCGGAAGCCTTATTACAGGGGATGATGGCGTTGCAGCAAAAAATCAAATTGCAGAAAGCGTATGTAATAGAGAAACCTAAAGACGAACCGGAGTTATGAATAAAGAAGAACTGACAACATTACTCTCCA
Source organism: Parabacteroides timonensis (assembly GCF_900128505.1). Lineage (NCBI taxonomy): Bacteria > Pseudomonadati > Bacteroidota > Bacteroidia > Bacteroidales > Tannerellaceae > Parabacteroides > Parabacteroides timonensis. Next base: position 4,430,789 of record NZ_LT669941.1, on the reverse strand, counting down.
ACCGTTTCCAGGGGAAAGATATAGGAGAAAGTTTCGGGCTTCCGGCTCTGATAATCGCAAAAGAGGAGCTTATGGATACCGCCCATCTGCTGAAAGAGGACCAGAGATTTGGTTTTAATCAGCTGGTTTGCGAAACAGTAACAGACCGTAGCGAATATTTTGAACTGGTCTGTCACCTGCGTGCGGTAGGCAAAGGACATGAAATGATCCTGAAAACACACGTGGAGCGGGAAGAGACTCCTCTCCTTCCCTCACTCTATGAGTTATGGCAGGCTGCAGAATTGTTCGAAGACGAGATATACGACCTGTTCGGTATCCGTTTCGATAATCATCCGCATCTACGCAGGTTATTCCTGGATGAAGAATTCGAGGGATATCCATTACGTAAAGATTTTGTGAACACGCTCGATTTGTAAGCTACACGACTTAATAGGATTAATCATGGAAAAATATATGGAAATAACACCTGACGAATCGGAAGGTTTCATCATCAATATTGGCCCGCAACACCCGTCCACACACGGAGTACTTCGCTTGCGTACCCAACTGGACGGTGAAACGATCCTGAATATGGACCCGCATCCGGGTTATATTCACAGGGGCATCGAAAAGATGTGCGAGTCGTTGGGCTACAAGCAATTTATCTATCTGACAAGTCGGATGGACTATCTCTCAGCCCACATGAACAATCAGGCATGCGCTCTCTGTATCGAGAAAGGAGCCGGCCTTGAAGTTCCCGAGCGTGCGCAGGTGATCAGGGTTATCATGGCGGAATTACAACGTCTCGCCTCGCATTTGCTCTGGTGGGGCTGCATGGGATTGGATATGGGAGCCGTTTCTCCCTTTTTCTACGCATTCCGCGAACGGGAAATGATACTCGAAATCTTTGAGGAGACAGGGGGCAACCGGTTGACGATGAATTATATTACTCCGGGCGGTGTTATGCAGGATTTACATCCGGATTTCGTGTGCAAGGTAAAAGAGGTACTCGCCTCCCTGAAAAAACATGAACATGAATACGGCGAATTGCTTACGGGCAATATCATCTTCCGTAAACGCCTGGAAGGTGTCGGCATACTGACTCCGGAACTTGCCGTTTCACTGGGTTGCACAGGCCCGGTTGCAAGAGGCTCCGGTATTTCATGCGATGTCCGCAAACAGGCACCTTATGATGTTTACGATCAGGTAGAGTTCAAAGAGATCCTTTTCTCCGGGGGAGATTGCATGAACCGGTACATGGTCCGGATGGAAGAGATGAAAGAGTCTATCTCCATTATCGAACAGCTGATCGACCGTATCCCCGAAGGTTCTTTCCGCAATAAACCCAAAGGAATGCTGAAACTTCCCGAAGGAGAATACTACCACCGGGTAGAGACTGCACGCGGTGAATTGGGTGTATATATTGTTGCCGACGGCTCAGCCAAACCCTGGCGTGTGAAATTCCGGACACCGAACTTCAGCAATCTGACGGCACTCAAACCTTTGTCGATCGGTTCGAAAGTGGGAGATCTTGTGGCGATCATGTCGACACTCGACCTGATAATACCTGATATTGACAGATAAAAAACAAAAAGAAATGACAAGTTTACAAATAGATTTTACAGGTCTTACCCAATGGATCGGGCAAACATTGTCCGACTATCTGTCGCCGGGCTGGGCATTGACTGCCGAGTTAATCCTTGCAGCCGTCGCCCTTATCGTAATGATCGTTGTCCTGGTTATTCTGATGATCTACGCCGAACGAAAAATTGCCGGTTTCATGCAGCTGCGCCTCGGACCAATGCGTGTGGGTTGGTGCGGTTCCGTACAGGCTATCGCCGACGTGTTGAAGTTGCTTCTGAAAGAATGCGTCACCCCGTTCAAAGCGGATAAATTCCTCTTTGCCCTGGCCCCCTTCATCGTACTGACCACCAGCTTTCTGGCACTGGTTCCCTTTTCCTATTCGCCGGAATTACAGCTATGGGATATCAATATTGGGGTACTTTATGTCACTGCCGTTTCATCGATCAGTGTGATCGGGGTGATGATGGCGGGATGGGCCAGCAACAATAAATATTCGCTATTAGGGGCTATGCGTAGCGGTGCACAGATCGTGAGTTACGAACTCTCTGTCGGTATGTCACTGATTGCCGTTATTGCCATGAGCGGTTCACTGTCCATCCTCGGGATCATCAATTCGCAGGCTGACGGATGGTGGATTTACAAAGGACATATTCCGGCAATCATCTCTTTCATAATATTTATTATCGCCTCAACAGCCGAGCTGAACCGTGCCCCCTTTGACCTGGCAGAAGCCGAACAGGAGCTGACAGCCGGATTTCATACCGAATATTCGGGCATGCAGTTTGCCATGTTCTTTCTTTCGGAATATACCAATATGTTGATCGCCTCTATGATGGCAGCAACGGTATTCTTCGGAGGCTGGCAACCGCTCTACATTCACGGACTCGACGGTTTCAATGCAATAATGGATTATATTCCGGGATTTATCTGGTTCTTCGGCAAAGTATTCTTTGTGGTGTTCCTGATCATGTGGTTCCGTTGGACCTTTCCACGTATCCGTATCGACCAGCTGCTTCGCCTGGAATGGAAATACCTGCTGCCCATCAGCATTGTCAATGTACTTATTGCTGCTACCGTTGCAGTATTTGAATGGTATTTATAATGGAAAAAGGAGTATTGAAAATGAATAAATGCATTAATTATATCTATTCCATCGGTGCGGCTATGGGGTCGCTCGGTAAAGGAATGTTCCGTACATTCAGCAGTATGGTGCATCCAGCCCGGATACTGACACAGCAGTATCCCGAAAACCGGGAAACGACGCTCTATATCCCGGAACGTTTCGAAGCGGAGCTTCATCTGATAGAGGATGAGAACGGTGAACTGAAATGTACTGCCTGTACCCTTTGCCAAACCGCCTGTCCCAACGATACGATCCAAATCAAAGTGGAGAAAGTGACTACACCGGAAGGGAAAAGCAAACGCGTTCTCAGTGAATATATCTACGACCTGGGACGTTGCACTTTCTGCGGTCAGTGCGTAGACTCCTGTAACTTCGGTGCACTCGAGATGACCAATCATTTTGAAAACAGTGAATATGACAAGCGGAAACTGGTGAAGCTCCTCAACGAACGTCATCTGCCCGCCAATAGAAAGGAGGAACAAATATGAATGCCGAAGCAATTCTATTTTACGTACTTTCAGCAGGGATACTCACATTGGGTGCCCTCTGTGTATTCAGCCGGAGCATCTTCCGGTCGGCAGTCTTCCTGCTTCTCTGCCTGATAGGGATTGCGGGATTGTACATAATGATGGAGATGAATTTTGTGGCAGCCCTTCAGATCATGATCTATGTGGGAGGAATTGTGGTGCTTATCATCTTCTCCATCTTCCTGACCCACAATACAGGAGCGAAATTACCGTTACCCATTCCCCGGCGGCTGTTCTGGGCACTGTTTCTGCCCTTCAGCGGTTTTATGCTGGTGTTATGGGTGTTGCTGCATCATCCGTTCCGGTCGGAGACGATCTCTTCGAAGGTGCTGGATATCCATGAGATAGGACATCAGTTGTTCAACCTCAACGAGTACGGGTACATCTATCCGTTCGAGATAATCAGCGTCTTATTGCTGGCTGCCCTGATCGGTAGTATTGTAATTGCACAAAGTAATAAAAAGAAATAAGATTATGGAACAAATACCTCTTTCACATATACTGATACTGAGTTCGGCACTCTTTTTCTTGGGAGCTTACGGTTTCTTTGCCCGCCGGAACCTGATCACTGTACTGATGTCGACCGAATTGATCCTGAACAGTGTGAACATAAACTTCGTGGCGTTCAACAAATATCTTTACCCCGAACAACTGGAAGGCGTCTTCTTCACGCTTTTCATTATTATAGTGGCCGCCGCAGAGGTATCGCTTTCAATAGCGATCATTATCAATCTCTACCGGAAGTTCAAGACCATAGATATCGATGATACAACGACAATGAAATACTGACCGATATGAATAATTATGAACTATATACAGGATTAATCCTTTTACTGCCTCTGGCCGGGTTTATCACCTTGTCGCTGACCGGTAAACGGTTCACTCCACGTGGGGCCGGCATACTGGCTACCCTGTCACTGGTACTGACCGCGTTATTGTCGTGGGTAGTGGCTTATGGCTATTTCTTCGAGTTCGGCAAACAGGCAGGTATTTACCAACCTTGCCGCCTGATAGATTTCGAATGGCTGCCTTTCACCGATACGCTTTCGATCAATGTGGGCATAACCCTGACACCGATTATTGCTATGATGCTGATTGTTATCTCGACCGTGTCGCTATTTGTCCACCTTTACAGTACCGGCTACATGAAGGGAGAAGAAAGATTAGGGAGTTATTTTGCTTACCTGCAACTATTCACCTTCTCCATGCTGGGATTGGTGATGGCATTCAACATCTTCCAGATTTACTTTTTCTGGGAATTGGTCGGTGTTTCTTCCTTTCTGTTGATCGGATTTTATTTCAAACTGCCTGCCGCTATTGCAGCTGCGAAAAAGGCTTTTATCGTCACCCGTTTTGCCGATCTGGGATTTCTGATCGGTATCCTGATGCTGGGTACGGGAGCTGGTTCGTTCGACATAGAACAGATTATCAGTCGGCTCACCGATCCGGGATCATCTTACCTGGCAGCTTTTACAGACAGTTCCTTTCTCGGCTTTTCTACATTGACATGGGCTCTGCTGCTTGTCTTTGCCGGAGGTGCAGGTAAATCGGCAATCTTCCCATTGCATGTATGGCTACCGGATGCCATGGAGGGTCCTACACCTGTCAGTGCCCTGATCCATGCAGCTACGATGGTCGTTGCCGGTGTCTTCCTGGTGGCACGGTTGTTTCCGGTTTATGCTATTTCGGCTCCGGCAGCACTGGAAGTGATAGCCATACTCAGTGCTTTTACGGCTTTGTTTGCCGCAATAATAGCCTGTACACAGACCGAATTAAAGAAAGTGCTGGCTTATTCTACGATCTCACAGATTGCCTATATGTTACTGGCGCTGGGTGTTGCCGGATGGGGCAAAGAGGCAGCCGAAGGATATACGGCTTCGATGTTCCATTTATTTACACATGCATTCTTCAAAGCAGCTCTTTTCCTCTGCGCCGGAGTTATTATCCACATCGTACATTCGGGAAAACTGGAAGATATGGGAGGATTGCGAAAGAGCCTGCCCATTACGCATATCGCTTTTCTACTGGCGGCTTTGTCTATCTCCGGATGTCCGTTCCTGTCCGGTTTCTTCAGTAAAGAAGCTATTCTGGCAGCGACATGGACGAGTCATCCGGTATTATATGTTGTCGCTCTGCTCACCAGCGGATTGACTGCTTTCTATATGTTTCGCATCTATTTCCTTGTCTTCTTCAATAAGAAAGCAACGGATGAAAAAGCACATGAACCCTGGCAAATGGCTTTACCGCTGATCGTACTGACCATCGGCACTGTATTTGCAGGATATATTCCTTTCGGAGAATTGGTTAGTGCCGACGGAATGCCATATAAATTACATGTAAGCGTTCTATCGAGTCTTTTACCCGTATCTGCTGCGCTGATCGGGATTCTGACAGCAGCCTCATTCTATGCCGTACGCAATGATAGGCCGACTGCGTTTGCAAAGAGTCTGGGAAGCTTTTATCAATGGGCTTACCATAAGTTTTATATAGATACCGTGTACTTGTTCTTCGCCAAACAGGTGATGGATAAAGGATTCGGAGGCCTGTTCTCTTTTATAGACACTCATATCATACAGGGAACTCTTAACGGACTGGCGGAAGGAAGCTACTCTTTCAGTGTGCTGATTAAACGGATGCAATCCGGCCGTATTCAGACATACGCCTTCTTCTTTCTTGGAGGGGTTCTCTTAATGGCCATATTACTAATCATTCAATATATTTGATAAGATGGACTTACTAACGATACTTTTACTTATACCCGGTATTACGCTCGTCCTGTTATTCCTCGCCAGAGGGCAACAGACAGTCCGAAAGATAGCTATGGCCGGTGGAGCCATACAGTTACTCTATACAATCTTTCTGGCCTATTGCTTCATACAGGAGAAAATGACGGCAGGCAATATAGGCGAGTTACTCTTTACCGACTCGTTCAACTGGTTCGAACCACTGAACATCAACTTCAGCTACGGGATCGACGGTATCTCGTTGTTAATGATATTACTTACTGCATTAGTAGTATTCGGCGGCATACTGGTCTCCGGAAACATCCGGGAACAATCCAAAGAGTTTTATGTCTTACTCACGCTGCTGGGGTTCGGAGCTTATGGCTTCTTTATAGCAACAGATTTGTTCATGCTTTTCTTCTTCCTGGAGATCGCTGTTATCCCGAAATACCTGCTTATCGGTATCTGGGGATCAGGTGCACACGAAAAGAATGCCATGAAACTGGCGCTGATGCTGATGGGAGGTTCGGCACTGGTCTTTATCGGCATTGTCATGCTCTACTTCTTCAACGGGGATGTCTCCGGCCATTTCACCTGGAATTTACAAGAGCTGGCTCAGACGCATCTGCCTGTATATTACCAACGGCCGTTATACCTATTGACCTTTATTGGCTTCGGTGTATTCACAGCTCTCTTTCCTTTCCATTCCTGGGCTCCGGACGGTCACTCGTCGGCACCAACTGCCGCCTCTATGTTTCTGGCCGGTGTTTCTATGAAGTTGGGAGGATACGGATGTCTGCGGGTAGCCACCTTCCTGTTTCCCGAAGCAGCCGACGAATTATCATGGATATTTATCATCCTCGCTTCAACCGCTATCCTATACGGGGCTATCGTTACCTTAAAACAAAAAGACCTGAAGTATATGAATGCTTTCTCGTCTGTCAGCCACTGCGGATTTGTCATCTTAGGTATTGCAATGCTTACCCGCACAGCTATCACGGGAGCAGTGATGCAAATGGTTTCACATGGAGTAATGACAGCCCTCTTCTTCGGTGTGATCGGTATGATCTACCAACGTACGCATACCCGGCAGATCAGCGAACTGGGAGGAGTACTTTATCAAGCTCCGTTCATCGGTTCCGCCTTCCTGATCGCCGGACTCTGCTCACTGGGGTTGCCGGGGATGAGCGGTTTTGTTTCCGAGATGACGATCTTTGTCGGTTCTTGGGAACGGGCTGGGATTTTCTACCGGGTCGCAACTTTAATAGCCTGCTCATCTATCGTGATTACGGCCGTATATATTCTACGGGCAGTAGGCTCGGTTATCTGGGGAGAAGTACGCAATAAGGCAGTCAAAAGCATGACAGATGCAACCCCCTCAGAGAGACTCGCATCAGTCTTGTTGATAGCTGCTATCTTCCTGATCGGAACATGTCCTTTTTGGGTGATTCGTTTGATCGACAGTGACAGTTTTGTTATTGCTCAGCGGTTACTGACACAGGCTTTTCAATATTAACTTATAAAACAAAAGATTATGAGTACCGAACTCTTCACCATATTACGATTTGAACTGATAGTATGTGTCCTGATCTTTCTTCTGTTGGTCATGAAACTGATGGATGCGGATAAATCGCGCAAACAACTGCTGTGGACGGTCAATATTCTCCTGTTCATTAATTTTGCAGCAAGCTTCCTGCATATCCCGACAGCGACATTGTTTAATGGGTTCTTCCGGACCAACGACCTGATCGAATTAGAAAAAACGATCCTTAACCTGGGCGTTCTATTGATCCCTTTGCTGGCCTCACGCTGGCTTTACAAACATGCAGAGATCAGTATCGAGTTTTATATCCTGATGCTAAGCAGCTTGTTAGGTGGCTTTATTACATTGTCGAGCGGCCATGTACTGATGCTGTATCTGGGAATAGAGATTTCAACCATTCCTATCGCTGCCCTGGCAAACTTCAATAAGCATGAACGGCGTTCGTCGGAGGCAGGTATTAAGTTCATTCTTTCTTCCGCCTTCTCTACAGGAATGCTTTTGTTCGGTATATCCTTGTTGTATGGAGCTTACGGAAACCTTAGTTTCGACTATTTACAGGCGAACCTGACCCCCGATCTGCTGACGCTGCTAGCTTTTGCCTTTATGATGGGCGGCTTCTTCTTCAAGATGTCGGCAGTCCCTTTCCATTTATGGGCAGCCGATGTGTACGAAGGTGCACCGATGGCTGTCACCAGTTATCTGTCGGTCGTATCCAAGTGTTCCATCGTCTTTGTTTTCGTATCCATCTTGATGACGGTATTCCAGCATTTGTCCGGCGAATGGCTTGAGATCATATCGGTCGTAGCTATCCTGAGTATGACGGTCGGTAACTTATTTGCCATGCGCCAGCAAAACCTGAAACGTTTGCTGGGGTTCTCCTCCATCTCGCAAATCGGATTCGTATTGGTGGGTATTACGGGTAACAGTATCCTGGGACTCGATTCCACCCTCTACTTCATGCTGATCTATGTACTGAGTAACATTTGTTTCTTCGGTGTACTCGGAGCCGTTGCCGATGCGACAGGCAAAGAAGATTTGAATTCATTCAAAGGCTTCTACCGCACAAATCCGTTCCTGGCTTTGATGATGGGTGTCAGTCTGCTTTCGCTGGCAGGTGTACCTCCCACTTCCGGGTTCTTCGGAAAGCTATTCCTATTGGCCTCCGCCATGGGTGACCGAATGTACATCCTGATTATTTTTGCAGGAATCAACCTGGTACTTTCGCTTTATAACTATCTGCGTATTATCAAATACATCTTTATCGATACACCGGAAGATCGGTTATGTGTCGGCAGGACAAAGGTGATGACAGCCACACTGATGTTTTGCTGCATTGCCATTCTTTGTATCGGATTTATCTCTTCTGTTTACCAGTATATCGACTGGGCAGGAAGGCAGACATTCTAATGAACTGATAAAGAAATAGGCTGATAAAAATATAAACAAACTCCTTATCAGCCTATTTTATGCCTAAAAATATACCACTTCTCTATACGAATGAATCATAAATAGTTTATATTTACAGCTGGAAACAAATATATTAGTAACCACCTAATAGACTATTTATGAAACGGATTCTACTATTTTGCCTGATCTGCATCATGCATACATCCGGCCTCATTGCCCAGATAGACAGTACACAGTTCCTGTTAAAAGGTTTTCAGGATGGATATGTATTTTATAAGGATGGACGACAATTCCAAGTTCCAATGAATTACAGTCTATTAATCAAAAAGTTCCTGTTCATCGATCAAAATGACAATAATAATATAAAAGAATTCCTGGAGCCGGAAATGGTTGCAACGATCAAGATCGGCGAAAGAATCTTTCTTCCGACCAAAGACGGAGTTACGGAAGTATTGCAGATGGACCCTCCTATTTTTGTCCAATATAGAGGCTCGATGCGTTGGGAAGGGAAAAACGTCGGATATGGCGGACGGTCGGAGACTTCAGCCGTAGACTCATATTCTAGCTTCCAGTCCGGAAACACCGTACATAAACTGGAAACGGAAAAACTGATTTTAACCCGGATCGATAAGATATTCCGGATCGAACGGAATGGAAAGCAATACCGTTTTATCAATGAAAAACAATTCCTGAAAGCCTTTCCGGAAAAGAAAGAAGTCTTGAAAGAGTATATCAAAAAGAATGATTTCGACTTTAATGCGATAGATGATGTCTTACAGGTATATAACTATGCTACTGCTCTTTAGAGAGCGGTAATATAAAACTTTCCATTGAAAATAAAAGGCGATGTATATTAATACACATCGCCTTACCCAATAATATTTTATTTCGAATCAACGTCCCTGACGCTTGCGTTCTGTTTCATCCAAAATAACTTTACGCATACGCATGTAGTTCGGAGTTATTTCCACATATTCGTCAGCCTTGATATATTCCAAAGCATCTTCCAGACTGAAAACAATAGGAGGTGCCAATGATACTTTATCATCCGAACCGGAAGCACGCATATTGGTCAGCTTCTTCGATTTCGTTACATTAACAACCAAGTCACCTTCTTTAGAATGCTCACCAACGACCTGACCGGCATAAACTTCTTCCTGCGGAGAAATAAAGAAACGACCGCGGGATTGCAGGTTATTCAATGCATAAGCAAAAGCCGTACCCGTTTCCATTGCGATGATCGAACCGTTGTTACGACGTTCGATCTCACCTTTCCACGGTTGATATTCAAGGAAACGGTGTGCCATGATCGCTTCACCGGCAGAAGCTGTCAGAACAGCATTGTTCAAACCGATAATACCACGTGAAGGAATATTGAATTCAAGATGCATACGATCATTCTTGCTTTCCATCATGGTCATCTCCCCTTTACGCTTAGTTACCATATCGATAATACGGCTGGAAGATTCTTCCGGAAGATTGATAGTCAGCTGTTCAACCGGCTCACATTTTACACCGTCGATTTCTTTGATAATAACCTGCGGCTGACCAACCTGCAATTCGTATCCTTCACGACGCATTGTCTCGATCAATACAGACAAGTGAAGTACACCACGACCGTACACCAACCATGAATCGGCAGAGTCGGTCGGAACTACACGAAGAGCCAGGTTCTTATCCAATTCTTTCTGCAGACGTTCGAATATATGACGTGATGTTACGAATTTACCATCTTTTCCGAAGAACGGAGAGTTGTTGATCGTAAAGAGCATAGACATGGTCGGTTCGTCGATAGCGATTGTCGGCAATGCTTCCGGTTCATTCACATCGGCAATCGTTTCACCGATCTCAAAACCTTCGATCCCGATCACAGCGCAAATATCACCCGATTGAACAGATGAAACTTTTGTACGACCCAAACCTTCAAATACATTGACTTCCTTGATCTTTGATTTCACCATCGAACCGTCACGTTTACACAACATAACTTCCTGGCCTTCTTTCAGTTCTCCGCGATGAACACGTCCAACCGCAATACGTCCGACATATTTTGAAAAGTCCAGCGAAGTGATCAGCATCTGAGGAGTTCCTTCCAGGACTTTCGGTTCCGGTATATATTCAATAATAGCATCCAGCAATGCCAGAATATCTTCTTTCGGTTCTTTCCAGTCGGTCGACATCCATCCCTGTTTTGCAGAACCATAGATTGTCGGGAAATCCAACTGCTCTTCCGTTGCGTCCAGGCTGAACATCAATTCGAAAACCATTTCCTGAACTTCCGACGGACGACAGTTCGGTTTGTCTACCTTATTAATAACCACAATCGGTTTCAATCCCAGCTGGATTGCTTTTTGTAATACAAAACGAGTCTGAGGCATCGGTCCTTCAAACGCGTCGACCAACAACAAGCAACCGTCGGCCATGTTTAATACACGCTCTACCTCTCCTCCGAAATCGGCGTGCCCCGGAGTATCAATAATATTGATTTTGTAATCTTTATAATTAATAGAGACATTCTTGGCCAAAATCGTAATTCCTCGTTCACGTTCCAAATCATTGTTGTCCATGAACTGATCCGGTTCTGCCTGTCCTTCACGGAAAAGCTTACCAGCTAATAACATCTTATCCACAAGCGTCGTTTTGCCGTGGTCTACGTGCGCGATAATCGCGATGTTTCTGAGTTTTTGCATCGAAGACTAATTTATTGGCTGCAAAAGTACGACATTTTTACGATATGTATGTGATATTCATGTTGCAAAATATAAAAAAGACGATGAAAATTGTTGCCAGACAAAAAAGTTATGCATATCTTTGTCGCCGCTTAGATAATATAGTATCAATTTATTAAAGTAAAAAGAATCATGTATTTAGATTCAGCAAAGAAAAAAGAATTATTCGAAAAGTATGGCAAATCAGCTGCTGACACAGGTTCTGCAGAAAGCCAGATCGCTCTGTTCACAGTACGTATTGCACACTTAACAGAACACTTGAAAGCTAATCACAAAGATTATAGCACTGAAAGAGCTCTGAAAATGTTGGTTGGTAAACGTCGTCGTTTATTGGATTATCTGATCAAGACTGATATCGAAAGATATCGTTCTATCATCAAAGAGCTTGGTATCAGAAAATAAGAAACTACTTCTCCGGAAGTTCACAAAAGGACAACTCTTTAATGGGTTGTCCTTTTTTTCTTTCAGCAAATTGCATTGGGAAATGAAATATTAATGTAAATTTGCGGCGTTTAGTTACAAATTAAAAGATATACTAATAAAATCATACTTATGGGAAACAACAAAATTATCGGAGCCAAGATAAAAAGTATCCGTGATTCTAAACAACTTTCCATCGAAGAAGTGGCCGAACGTTCCGGCCTGAGTGTAGAACAGATCGAACGCATCGAAAGCAATGTAGATTTTCCTTCGCTGGCACCACTCATCAAAATAGCACGGGTACTGGGTGTTCGCCTGGGTACGTTCCTTGACGACCAGTCTGAACTAGGCCCGGTAATCTGCCGTAAAAAAGATAGTAACGATTCAAACAGCATCGGTTTCACCAACAATTCAATGGAAAACCGTAAACATATGGAATATCATTCTCTATCACAGGATAAATCAGGACGCCATATGGAACCGTTCCTGATCGACGTTGCTCCGTCGGAAGAGGGTGTCGATTTTGTCCTTTCGACTCATGAAGGGGAAGAATTTATATATGTACTTGCAGGTGTTCTCGAAATAAACTACGGAAAGAATACTTATATCCTGGAAGAAGGCGACAGTATTTATTACGATTCGATCGTTGCACACCATGTACATGCCGCTGCCGACAGTACAGCTAAAATTCTTGGAGTTGTTTATACCCCCTACTAACTAATCGGAAGAAAGAGATGGAAATACAATTGCAAGATAAAACGCTGGGGCAATGGCTCGAACACTGGGCCGAAACAAGCCCGGACAAAGAATATCTGGTTTATTCAGACCGCGACCTGCGTTTCACCTGGAAAGAGTTCAACGAACGTGTAGACCGGATGGCAAAAGGTATGTTGTCCATAGGTATCGAGCACGGCACGCATGTAGGTATCTGGGCCACCAATGTACCCGACTGGCTGACATTCCTTTATGCAGCCGCTAAAATCGGGGCTGTAGCCGTTACAGTCAACACGAATTATAAGCAGAATGAGCTGGAGTTTCTGGCAGAAAATGCCGATATCCATACCATGTGTATCACCGACGGTGTCTTCGACGGAAGCTATATCGATATGATGTATACCATGCTTCCCGAATTAAGGGAGTCACAGCGCGGATACCTGAAAAGCAAACGTTTCCCCAGATTGAAGAACGTGGTTTATATCGGCCAGGAGAAATACCGCGGCATGTATAATACCCCCGAACTGTTGTTACTGGGAGAAAACATCAGCGACGATAAGCTGGAAGATGCCAAAAAACTCGTCAATTGCCATGATGTTGTCAATATGCAATATACTTCCGGAACGACAGGTTTCCCGAAAGGCGTTATGTTGACACATTATAATATAGCCAACAACGGACTGTTGACCGGTGAGCACATGAAGTTCACTACCGACGACAAGTTGTGTTGTTGTGTTCCCCTCTTCCACTGCTTCGGAGTGGTACTGGCTTCTATGAACGTATTGACACACGGTTGTACACAGGTCATGGTTGAGAAATTCGACCCGCTGGTTGTCCTGGCTTCTATTCATAAAGAACGTTGTACGGCTCTTTACGGTGTTCCGACCATGTTCATTGCAGAATTGAACCATCCGATGTTCCCGATGTTCGACCTGACTTCGCTTCGTACCGGTATCATGGCGGGCTCACTTTGCCCGGTGGAACTGATGCGCCAGGTAGAAGAAAAGATGTTCATGCAGGTGACCAGCGTGTACGGTCTGACGGAAACTTCTCCGGGTATGACCCATTCCCGTATCGATGATCCGGCAGAAGCACGCCATAACACAGTTGGCCGCGACTACGAATTTACGGAAGTACGTGTCATCGATCCTGAGACCGGCGAAGAATGTCCGGTTGGCGTACAGGGAGAAATGTGCAACCGCGGTTACAACAACATGAAAGGATATTACAACAATCCCGCCGCCACCGCCGAAGTAATCGACAAAGATGGTTTCCTTCATAGTGGAGACCTCGGGATCAAAGACGAAAACGGATATTACCGTATCACCGGACGTATCAAGGATATGATTATACGCGGTGGAGAAAATGTCTATCCGCGTGAGATCGAAGAATATCTTTACCATCTGGAAGGGGTGAAGGATGTTCAGGTAGCTGCCGTCCCGTCAAAGAAATACGGAGAGGAAGTAGGTGCCTTTATCATCCTGCACGAAGGAGTGACCATGACCGACGATGTGGTAAAAGACTTCTGCCGCGGTAAGATCGCCCGTCATAAGATACCGAAATATATCTTCTTCGTCGATACCTTCCCGATGACCGGTAGCGGAAAGATACAGAAGTTCAAACTGAAAGATCTCAGTTTGAAACTGCTGGCCGAACAGGGCATCACTCCGGTATAACTAAGAATTTCCGGACATAGATAACGCAGAATATGCAGATTATCGCAGACTGCATTGATTATTAATCAAATAAGTCTACGTTTTTCTGCGTATTCTGCGTTATTTGTATATGCTCATTTTATTTGAAGAACTACCTTCTCCGCATTTCCACATATACATCTAGTTCCCAGTCGATTACAGTTTCCTCGTAGTTTCCCGTTTTGGAAACTCCAGTTTCCTCCGCAGGGAACTGCAATTTCCTGCCGGGGGAACTAGCGTTTCCTGCCCAGGAAACTGGAATTTCCTAAGCAGGAAATTTTGATGATACCAGGAGATGATATATGTTTGTCCCGAGGAATTATTCCTACAACCCAATAATTTGTTATCTTTGCCTCACATTTAAAATAATTAGTATTTATGTCACAATTATTTCCAACTAATCTGCCTTATAAAGTGGCAGATATGAGTTTGGCTGAATTCGGTCGTAAAGAAATCGAAATCGCCGAACACGAAATGCCGGGACTGATGGCTCTTCGTCAGAAATACGCCGATCAGAAACCTCTGAAAGGAGCCCGTATCACCGGCTCACTGCATATGACTATCCAGACTGCAGTGTTGATCGAAACATTAGTTGCGTTGGGAGCAGATGTACGCTGGGCAAGCTGTAATATCTTCTCTACACAGGATCATGCCGCCGCAGCTATCGCTGCAACAGGTGTTCCCGTTTTTGCCTGGAAAGGTGAAACACTGGAAGAATACTGGTGGTGTACCGACATGGCACTCCGCTTCCCCGACGGAAAAGGTCCGCAGATGATTGTAGACGACGGAGGCGATGCTTCTTTATTGGTTCACATGGGTTATCGTGCTGAAAACGATGCAGAAACGATCAACCGCAAAGGGGGCAACCACGAAGAGCAGGTTATCCTGGATACTTTACACCGTATCCTGAAGGAAGACAACCAGCGCTGGCATCGTACAATAGCCGAAATGAAAGGTGTTTCGGAAGAAACAACGACCGGTGTTCACCGTCTGTACCAGATGATGGAAAAAGGCGAATTGCTGGTTCCGGCTATCAATGTGAACGACTCTGTAACAAAATCTAAGTTCGATAACCTGTACGGTTGCCGCGAATCATTGGCCGACGGTATCAAACGTGCTACCGATGTGATGATTGCTGGTAAAGTAGTAGTTGTTGCCGGATATGGCGACGTGGGTAAAGGTTGCGCTCACTCCATGCGTTCGTACGGAGCCCGCGTACTGGTTACTGAAATCGACCCGATCTGTGCATTACAGGCTGCTATGGAAGGCTTTGAAGTAACTACTATGGAAGAAGCCGTTAAAGAAGGAAATATATTTGTTACTACTACCGGAAACTGCGACATCATCACTATCGGACACATGTCCCAGATGAAGGATCAGGCGATCGTTTGTAACATCGGTCACTTCGACAATGAAATACAGGTAGACAACCTGGTCAACTACCCGAACATCAAGCATACCAACATCAAACCGCAGGTAGATAAATATACATTCCCTACCGGAAACTCTATCTTCCTATTGGCTGAAGGCCGTTTGGTGAATCTAGGTTGTGCAACAGGCCACCCGTCATTCGTGATGAGTAACTCGTTCACCAACCAGGTATTGGCGCAGATGGATTTGTGGCAGATGGCTTACGAAGTAGGTGTTTACCGCCTGCCGAAGCGTCTGGACGAAGAAGTTGCCCGCCTGCACCTCGAACGCATCGGCGTGAAACTGTCTAAATTAAGCCCTAAACAGGCCGACTATATCGGAGTTCCGGTAGAAGGTCCGTACAAGGCAGACCATTACAGATATTGATCAGACTCTTTTATAAACGTTGTTTTTGCAGTTCTTCTAAGATCCTTATAATAAGACTGCAAAAACAACGTTTTCAGTATTACATGGTATTTCCATGCAATAAATAAGATTCAATTACCTATATGTTATACCGAAGTAAAGCACCTTTCAGACTGGGAATTGCCGGAGGAGGAACAGACGTATCTCCTTACTCAAACCTCTATGGCGGTGCCATCCTCAACGTTACCGTCAACCTATACGCCCATGCGACCATTCGTCCGCTCAATAATGGGAAGATACGGCTCGTCCACATCAACGAAAACATTACGGAAGAGTTTGACGCAGTAAGCCAGCTGCCGCTGGAAGGCCGTTTGTTATTGCAACGGGGTATCTACAACTCGATCGTTGCCCGATATAACAACGGGAAACCGCTTTCCTTCGAACTGATCACCCAGATGGATGTACCTTCCGGTTCCGGGCTAGGCACCTCCTCCACCCTTGTTGTCGCTATCCTCGGAGCATTTACCGAATGGCTGCGACTACCGCTAGGTAAATATGACATCGCTCATTACGCCTACGAAATCGAACGCATCGACCTGAATATGGCTGGAGGCAAGCAGGACCAGTATGCAGCGACCTTCGGAGGTGTTAATTTCATGGAGTTCCTGGAAGACGACAAAGTCATTGTCAACCCGCTCCGCATCAGCGACGATATCCTGCAGGAATGGGCGATGAACACGGTTCTTTTCTATACCGAACAGCAACGTTGTTCCGGCAAGATCATCGAAGAACAGGCCGAGAACGTCAAAAACAACAAAAACGATTCGCTGGAAGCGATGCATAATGTAAAACATGAAGCCTTCCGCATGAAGAACTGTCTGTTAAGGGATGAACTGATCGAACTGGGAAAAGCCCTCAACACGAGCTGGACCAATAAAAAGAAAATGGCCCGTAACATCTCGAATGAATTTATAGATCATATATACGAAACCGCCCTGTCTAACGGTGCGTTAGGTGGGAAAATCTCAGGTGCCGGAGGAGGAGGATTTATGTTCTTCTATTGTCCCGGAAATAGCTGCTACAAAGTATCCGAAGCATTAAGCAAGATGAATATCGGACGCATACAACAATTTGAATTTTGTAAGAAAGGACTCAACACATGGACAGTAAAGGAATAATCAGAAAGCGTTTGGAGCAACATTACGACGTTATCGGCCAAATCCTGGCGGATGAGAAGTTGCAGGATATGATTGCGCAAATTACGGAAACCATTGTTACCTGCTTCAAATACGGTGGTAGGGTTTACTTTTGTGGCAATGGAGGAAGCGCCGCTGATGCACAGCACCTGGCTGCCGAGTTCTCCGGTAAGTTCTATCTTGAGCGGGATATCTTGCCGTCTGAGGCTTTACACTGTAACTCTTCATATATCACAGCTGTTTCCAACGATCTCAGTTTCGACATCATCTATGCACGGCTGATTTCGGGTATAGGCAAAGCCGGCGATGTATTGATCGGCCTATCCACCTCGGGCAATTCCACCAATATCGTGAATGCATTCAAGGTCTGCCACGAGAAAGCGATCACCACTGTAGCCTTCACAGGAGCTGACGGAGGCCGCATGCGTGAACTGTCTAAGCTTCTGGTCAATGTTCCTTCCACCGATACACCACGTATCCAGGAGGCTCATATCACAATCGGACATATCATTTGTGAACTGGTAGAAGAAGAGATATTCGGAAAAAAGTAACATATGGAGTGTATCATACTGGCAGGTGGAATGGGAACCCGGCTACAAAGTGTAGTATCGGACGTTCCTAAATGTATGGCACCAGTTGCCGGACATCCTTTCCTGTATTACCTACTCACTGCATTGACTAAGGCCGGATTCAAGCATATTATCCTTGCCTTAGGATACAAACATGAAATTATCGAGGAATGGATCGGGACAAATCCCTTTCCGGTCAAGATATCTACGGTAATCGAAGATACTCCGCGGGGTACAGGAGGAGCCGTGAAACTGGCCTTATCGAAAGCGACAACAGACGAGGTGTTTATTTTAAACGGAGATACTTTCTTCGGCGTCAACTATCCGGAAATGCAAGACCTGCATAAACAAACACACGCCAGTACAACGGTCGCCCTGAAAAAGATGGAGAAGTTTGACAGATATGGCGTTGTCGATATAGAACCGCAGGCCAACCGTATCCTATGCTTTAACGAAAAACAATATTGTGAATCCGGGCTTATCAACGGAGGAATCTATCTGATCAACCGCCATGAGTTAAAGAATTTCCCTGATAAATTCTCATTAGAGAAGGATTTCTTTGAAACGACAGTCCATACTTCTACCCTTTCCGGATATATATCGGAAGGTTACTTTATTGACATCGGTATTCCCGAAGATTACGAACGTGCTCAAAGTGATTTTAAAGATGGTAAATACCCAATATAGTACGCTATTCCTGGACCGGGACGGGGTTATAAACAAACAACGTCCGCATGATTATGTCAAATCACCGGACGAGTTTATATTTATCGAAGGAACATTGGAAGCACTCAGGCTCCTCTCACCACTGTTCGATCATATTGTGATCGTCACCAACCAGCGTGGTGTCGGTAAAGGCGTTATGGGCATGGATGCATTAGAAGAGATACACGCATCTATGTTGGCTACGATAGCCCTTCGCGGAGGAAGAATTGATAATATATATGTTTGTACGGCCACCAGCGATTCCCATAAAAGCCGGAAACCGAATATCGGTATGGCCCTTCAGGCGAAGCAGGATTTTCCGGATATCGATTTCTCCCGTAGCTTTATGGCAGGCGATAGTATCAGCGATATGCTCTTTGCAAAGAATGCCGGAATTACAGGCGTTTTTATCGGAAATAAATATGGCCCGGGAGAGATTTCAAAAACACTCTACCAGGCCCATTATACTGATCTATTAAGTTTTGCTCAGGCTTTTTTCTTGTAATGCTTCTTCAACTCTGCCTCCACATCTACCTTTTGTTTAAGGATGACCTTACGAACAAAGGCATAAATAAAACCATTACCATAACCTCCTAACTGGATAAAACTGGTCACGATAGAAAGCAAGGCAATGGATAAACTCTTATTTACCCATAATGATTCCAGGAATAAGGCCAGAATATAGATGCCTAAAGGTAATAATGCCCAAGGACAAATAAACGAAGAAATCAACAGAAACAATACTCCCAAGACAAATACAGCAGGGAGCAAGTGAACCAACTTCAATGATTCCGGATGCATCAGATATAAATCCACACGGGCCATTCCAAACACATAAACCTGTTTGTAAAAGGATTTCAGACTCACACGGCGTTTATGATAAACATAGGCATCCGGAAATAACTCCACGGAAAACCCGGCCTTCCGGATACGTGTACTTAAATCTATATCTTCTCCGAACATATCCTTGAATCCGCCAACCTTGAGATAAGCCTCCCGGGAAAATCCCATATTAAATGTTCTCGGAACGAACTTCTCCAACCCTTTTTTACTACCACGTATCCCACCGGTAGTAAGGAAAGAGGTCATCGAATAACTGATTGCTTTCTGCATCAAAGAAAAAGAGGAATGCGCCCTGTCAGGCCCTCCGAAACAATCGGCATTTGTTTCTTTCAAATAGTCCGTCACTTTCTGGAAATAATCTTCCGGAATAATACAATCCGAGTCGAAAAAGACCAGATATTTCCCTTCAGCACGCTCCATCCCGTAATTACGGGTTAAGCTTCTTCCTGAGTTGGGTTTAAAGAAATAACGTACATTCAACCGATCGGCATACTCCTTGACTACTTCATCACACCGGATAACAGAGCCATCTTCTATGATCAAGACTTCAAAATCCTTGAATGTCTGCAACAACAGACTGTCCAACAATTCGCGAACTTCAACGGGACGGTTATATACGGGAATTATGATCGAGTAAGTTATCATTTATCTTTTATATCTGTAGTATTACGACTCTGCTGCCAGTACTTCCATCCAGACCAGCCAACTGCTGCTATTAACAGCAATAAAATTAAGAAAGAGCTGTAAGACGATACATAAGCTGCCGTTACATAAGCTTCAGGACGGAATTCGAAAACAATTGTATGTTCTCCTGCCGGCACCAACATTCCACGTAATATCCAGTCTGCACGGAAATGAGGGGCTTCTTTTCCATCAATCGTAGCTTTCCAACCCGGTTGATAGTATATCTCTGAAAAAACAGCCAATTGTTCAGAATCAGCCTTAGTTTTATAAGTCAGACGATTAGGACGGTATTTCTCAAGCACGATCGTTGCCGTAGAGTCCCGATGGGGAGTAAAACCTTCCAAATCCTTAGCGAAGCGTTTATCTACAACTGCTGTTTCCAACGGATTGATCACATTTAAAGCTTCTATCTCCGCATCTGCATTATCTACAATCTCCACCTTATTTACAAACCAAGCATTACCAAAAGCATACGGATTACGGATCGGAGCCTGATCTGGATTATAGATAATATAACGCATATTCAACATATTCAGCGAAGGTGATGCAGCCAGAACCGACATGATATCCTCTACCGATTGCGCTTTCTGCAATGCTCCGATAATATTCCTGTACTCGCCATCCAAACGATGATCGATCAACTCCTGATATCTGCGCAATTTAACTGCATGATACCCTCCAATAGAATGATGGAAATAAGAGATATTTGTATCCTGCCAGGGATTATTCAAACCGAATACACGGAATGACTCGTCTGTATCTTTGAAAATCTCTTTATCTGCAACACTTTCTTTATATGATTCCTGTGCCGTTTCTTTCACATAATTGCTATCATTCAAATAGCGACGATCCACAGTCCACAGATCAACCAGGATTAACAGAGCAATACCTGCACTCACAAACATAGCTGTCGCCTGCTTATTCTTCGATTTCCAGTACCACACAAGCAGTCCGGCACCTAAAAGAATAAAGATCAAAGAACGTAACGCATCAGCAGAAGCCAATGAAGCACGGTCCATCAATAACGCAGTATAATACCATTCCGGAACCTGATTCTGGAATTGAGCATCGTATGCCGAATGAAAATTCAATAACAACGACGGCATCAGACACAGTATTAAACAAAGGCCACCAGTTATTCCCAGGGACCAAAGAAAGCTCTTTTTCAAACGTGCTTCCTCAACCTTTTCCGCAAAGATTTCTTTCAAGCCCCAGATAGCGACAAGCGGGAACACCAGCCCAGGTATTACCAACGCCATTTCCACTGTGCGGAACTTATTGTATAATGGTAAATAATGGAACATGATATCATTAAATGCATCGAAGTTCCTTCCCAAAGCCAGAAAGGTCAAAAAGATGGAACCCGCCAACAACCACCATTTCATTGGGTTACGAATCACAAACATCCCCAGCACAAACAAGAAACAAACCAACGCTCCAAAATAAACCGGACCGGATGTAAATGGCTTATCTCCCCAATAAGTATAAGTCTGTATTTCCTTCCCTACTTGTGCACCGTTCTTTTTAAGCTCTTTGTACAATTCAGAAGAGCTATCTAAGGTTCCTCCCGATCCGCCGCCATATACGTCGGGCACCAAAACAGTAAGCAATTCTTTCCAGCCATAACTCCACTGGAAGGCATAATCTTTATCCAGACCGGTAGAAGCCTTCTCCACTTTTCCCGTTTCATCTGCTTTAGGAGTCAATTCAGATGCGCCACGAATAGAGTGTTGACCTAAATCCCAGTTTGAGTACATATGTTTTGCATTAGGCAACACAGCCAGAACAACACAGCCAGCCATAATCAATGAACATTTCAGCCATTCACCATACGCCTTTTGCTTAAACATCTTTATTGCATATCCCAGATAAATGAATAAACAAAGTAGTACTAAATAATAAGTAATCTGAATATGTCCATTATATAAAGAAAACGCAACACCTAGAAGGAACAGCACGGCTCCCCATAGCCATTTACGCTTGAATAACAGGAACATTCCAGCTAAAGTAACAGGCATATATCCAATAACATAGGCTTTTACTATATGTCCCGCTTCAATAATAATAATATTATAAGAAGCAAAGGCAAATGCGATAGCCCCAGCAATTGCCAGCCACCAGTTTACCCCCATGATACACATCAAAAGATAAAAACAAACCAAGCCAACAAAAACCATGGCAGCATCTCCATACCCTACTTTTTTCAACCAACCATCTATAATACTATAAGAGGGCAATTCCGGTGCTGGATTACCATATCCAGGACCATAGGGCATACCCGAGAACATAGCATCCGACCAAACGCTAAATTCTCCGGGCTCGGCGGTCTTTGCGTATTTATCAACCTGGCTTGCCCCCATACCCGTTGCTTTTATATTATCTCCCTGCATGATAACCTTGCCATCAAATACAGCTGGAGAAAAATAAACCATTACTAACCCTAAAAATAAGATCAGGGCAGCAACATGCTTACCCACATTTTTTACAACACTATGCATATATGTAATCTATAATATATTATTTATACTCTTCCTTTGAACCATTTAGCCGTATAAAAACGTATAGCAAACCAGAGATGGAATAATGACGTCGACACTACTCCGTAATACTGACACATAATATCGTACCTCTCTTTTAAAGAGGCTTTCCGTTGGGTTGTACTTACGCCTCCATCCAGAAAGTTAGCAAGGTTCATTCGCATATTATATATCTTATGTGCACTTTTCATACATCGGATACACCATTCGAAGTCAGCCGAATAACGATATTTTAAATCATATAACGGAGCAATAGTACGTTTTGTTATAAATGACTGGTGACAAACTAACATCCCCATCCTGAAACTTTTCCATGTAAGTTTTTTAGGAGCCTTCAATCTTCGCCTTCCCAATGATTTACCATCTTCATCAACAATAATTGTTTCACCATATATTATATCTGGTAAAACTTTCTTCTTTTGGATTAAATTCACAACACTTTGTACAGTATCAGAAGTATACAAAGAATCTCCGGCATTAATGAACCACACATAATCACCTGTAGCCTTTTGGAGCCCTTTGTTCATAGCATCATATATACCTTTATCCGGTTCACTGACCCAATAAGAGAGTCCGGAAGCATATTGTTTGATAATGTCTACAGTACCATCGGTCGACCCTCCATCAATAATAATATATTCAATATTCGGATACGACTGGCTCAACACATTCAAAATGGTCGACTCCACCCAACGGGAAGCGTTATATGTAATTGTTATGATTGAAAAAACTGGTTGTTGCATGCCTACTAACTTAAGTATAAAAAAACAGAATATTAAAAACCAACCATGGTTAACAGTCGTTCTGCTACTTTTTTCGGAGCATAATTTTCTAAAACAAATTCCCGCCCATTTGCTGCTATTTCTCCTAACAAAGATGATTCTTTGGGCCTTTCCGAATCTCTGGCAAGTAGAGTCTTTAATTTATTAATATTCTTAATATCTATACCAATGTAATGTTTATCATTCTCAGGCATTACAGGCAAAACACATCCATATTTTTCCAAATCAATATGAATAACACAACAAGCTGCGGCCCAAGCCTCCCATAACCTCCAAGAGTCCCATTGACGAACTCTATCCCATTCATAAACATGAAAAATATCATTTATTTCACGCACTATCTTAGCTGTATATTTATTATGATTTCCTATCGGAATAGCAAAAACTCCACCATAACATGCACACACAGAACTCATAGATAACTTCTTATAATATTGGGGATAATGTCTTGCACCTGTTTGTTTCCAAAACAAGAGGTCATCCCCGCCCAAATCCTTCGATGAAAATGCATCATAATCAGTATTCCAATACATATATTTTGAAAAAATTGGCTGAATAAGATCATTTACATAATCACGCAATTGATGTTTGGCCCTAAAATTCACAAGTATCTGATTCTCTCTCTCACTATAAATTAATGGAGATACAGCATTTAAAACTCTATTACACAAACCAAATTGCCAAGGATAAAAATTTATCGGATAATTGTACTTTTCATTATAGTGGCATTTTAGTACATAATCACATGAACGAGCTCCTTTATTAAAGCCCGGAGTTCTAACCCCATCACTTTCATCAATAAAAACAGTTATAAAATTTCTTGGGGATTTGTTCAAATTTAAGAGAATATTGTCTGCATTCGGATTTTTATAAAATTCATTATGTACAAAAATAATATCAGCTTCCTGCATTTTAAAACTATTACTATGCTTTATAAGATAATCTAGGCTTACACCTTTCAAGCAATTATCAAAGTCTGCATAACAGCAAACTCCCAGTTCTTCAAATCCTTCTGCTAAACAGATAAATGGATAAAAAGTTTGTTCTCCTTTTAAAGGATTTCCAAAATAAAAAAAAACATTCATCAAGTAAGTACTATTACATCAAAATTCACCTAATTCTCTCATAGACATCACAGGTACCCCTAACCATCTTATTTAAAGAAAATAAATCCAATCTATTTTTCCCCTGAATTCTTAGTTGCTGAACATATTCTTTATTAGTTAACAGTTTATTTACTGCATCCAATATAGAATCACTATTTAAAGGATCAAAATAACATGCCGCATTACCTGCTATCTCTGGAAAACAACTAGAATTACTTAGGCATACAGGACATCCATTCTTAAATGCTTCTAAGATAGGTATACCAAATCCCTCATATAAAGATGGATACACAAAAAACAATGCATATTTATAAAGTGATGCTAACTGTTTTTCTGATGCACTTAAGTGAAATAATTGATTAGAAATTTTCCATTTGTTAAAGAGAGCAATCTCTTTTGAAGCAAAAAATTGTCCTGTACAAACAATTTTCAAATCAGGTTCATTTAATAGTAATGGTATAATGGCCTCAATGAAACCATAAAAATTTTTATATCCCTTACGCTCACCCACATACAAAATATAATTATTGAAGAGAGGCTCTTCTAAACTATCAGATTGAGAATATCCATGATAAACTACAGATATTTTTTCTGGATGAATACCAAATAAATCAATTAAATCTTTTTTGGTATTTTCGCTTACCGAAATTATATGAGCTGCATTCTTACACAATAAGAACTTTTGCTCCGATGTATTATCATATGGTTTAAAATACTTCGGATATTTTTCATGAATCATATCATGGATCGTTAATACAAAAGGTCTCTTTATCTTTTTAAGAAAATAGGTATCATAATAAGTTGGATGAAACAAATCATAAGTATTTGAACCAATGACCCTCTTTGACAAAGAGTTATTGAAAAAATAATAAATACGTCTTTTTACTCTAAATGAAGATATACAAGGAATTTTTTTACATCCAGAAAATAATTCATTCGACAAATATTGATTTTCTGAAAACAGAATTGGCAATTCATATTCATATCCTTCAGGCAAATTAGTCATTAAATCACAAAAATATCGAGTTACTCCACCAAATTTTTGAAAAGAAAACATTTGATGATCATATAATATCCTCATATTCAAAATATTAATATTACAAATTCTTTTTTAGCAAATATCTTATTAAACGTTTATAAGAAAAAAAGTTTTTCCATACAGTCGTCTTATCTATTAATTTATTAGAAAGAATATACTTAGGGTGACTTAGGGGAAATTGTATTTGCTCTGATAAAATATAACTTTTTTTATTTTTTTTAGTTGTATGCGTTGCATTAGGATCATTTAGCCCTATATTCGTAACTAGATTTACCTTAGGATATATAGATAATTGATTTTGCACTCTAAGCATAAACAAATATTGCACATCCCAAGTGTTAATTCCCCTATCACCTTTTAAAGTATCAGATATAAACGATGAAAAATATATTTTTTCCAAAAGATTATTGAAAAGTGAATTCATTCTATATTTTTCTTTCAAAGCTTCATTCCAATAAGAAAAGTTCACATCGTAGTGTTGCCATACTCTTCTCCAAGAAGCCCACCCCCATATATGAGAAAATGTACAGAAATCATAGCTCAAATTATCCTTTACAATTCCACGAAAAAAGTTATTTCCCCCAATATGCCCAATCCTATTATCATCTTTATATTTAAGAAGAAGCTCTTCACAAAAATAGAAAAAGGATAAGTCAGGTAAACAATCATCTTCTAAAATTACTCCATATTCTTCTTGCTCAAAAAACCAAGTTATTGCAGAAGACACTGCATTTTTACATCCAAGGTTCTGATCTCTATATAATGTCTTTAGTTCACAAGGCCAATCAATATGGCTCACTATTTCACGAGTCTCCTGGCATCGTAGTATTTCGTCAGGACGATTTTTCCTAGGAGCATCAGCCGCAATATATAAAATTGAAGGTTTTACCTGTCGTATTCTTTCGAAAACTTGCTTTGTAGTCTCTGGACGATTAAATATTAAAAAGAGAATGGGAGTATTATACATAAAATTGGTCAATAATTATAATTTGAAATTCAACGATTTTTTTCATTAAAGCAAGGAAAAAACACCTTCATCCAATGAATAATAAAAGCATATGGAGCCTTCCACCAAAAATGTTTATTTAAATAATATAAATATTCATTTAAAGCTAATCCTTTTATATCATATAAATCACGAATTCTTTTTCTCAATGTATTAGCAATAGTTTTACTTGGATGATCATTCATACAAAATCCTCCATAATCAGAACCGACTAATACAGGTATTCCTTTTTTATAAGCCGTCAATGTATAATCAAAATCTGCTAATGAATGTGTAAAATTAGAATCCAAAATTCCAATTCTTGTAACAACATCATTAGGCACATATAAAATATTAGCATTTGCTAAATGACATTCTTGTGGGATATCCATTGGGAAAACTTGGAACGTCTTATGTTTAAAGAATTTATTTGCCAATTTATATCCACCATAAGAGATCATCCCTGTAGCTTCATCTACAGTCGATAAGACACAAATACCAGACCTATTATAATTTTGTTTTATATATTTCAAAGTTGCATCTATCTGATACCAAAAAGAAGAAAAAAAACAGACATCATCATTAATTAGAAGAAAACCATCATATTCCTTCCCTGTCTTTAAGGCAGTTTTCCATGCTAATCTCATTCCTCCTGCCCAAAACAAGCTACCACTACCAATAATTAAGTTTACCATTGGGTATTTTTGTTTTACTAATAATGCAGTCCCATCTTTGGAAGCATCATCCACTAAATAAACATCGAAAACAAAATCTGTGACCGATTTTATAGCAATAAAAAAGCTCTCCAAACATAAATCCGTCTTATTTTTCCTGTTAAAACAAGTCAATAATACTGCTATTCTTTTTATTTTCTCCATCACAGCCCTATTTTATAATCCAAGACCTCTATCTAAATAATTTCTTCAAAAAAAGAGGTAATGATAATTTATGGTTAAATCGATAACCGATATAATCATTTAAATCATCTAACAGAACAAGTATTGACTTCTTAAAAGACAATTTATAGCCTTCCAATTGCCTAGGTCCTTGAGTATATTCAATAAATCCCCATTTTTGGACAAACTGATAAACAGCCGTATCTTTTTTTCTGAGGCAAGAAAATATCCCAGAAATGTGGGTAATATAAAATTTGTAAAATTCTGTGTTTCCAGGGAGTGGATTAATATTATTATTCTCTTCAATACAAATCAATCCACAATCATTCATCATTGCATTAATACTCTTCCGAGTGAAAAAATGAATATGACTACTATCCAAAAGACCATACTCTTGATATTCAAAGTCACCATCCATTAAACTCAATATTATTGAACTATGCCCTATGTTAGGAATAGAAGTTAAAATAAAACCTTTAGGAGACAAAAATTGTATACAATTCTTTATTATCAGACTGGGATTTCGTAAATGCTCCAAAACATCACCCAATATAATATAATCAAACGTTCCATCTAAATGATCACTCCAATCATCATTGTCTAAATTAGCAACTATCATATGTTCAGCATATTGACTTGCAACTTTAGCCATATCAACATTTAGTTCGATACATGTCACCTTACAGTTTAATATTTCTTTCATATATCGAGTCATATATCCCATTGCCGGTCCAAATTCTAACACTTTAGAATTTGGAGAAACCCACTTTAGAATATTAGGTAAAGTGTTTTCTGTATATATCAAATTAACATCTCCATAGGTTTTCATCTATCATTCTCATATTTATTATCTGTCGAAAGAATCTTTACACTTATCCCTGATAACTTGGCTGCCAATAAAGAAAAAGAACTTGAAGCTGAACCATATATCCTATCTGTTTTTGATAACAAATATAATTCTATTAATGCCTCTTTAATTCCTTTTTCATTGTCTCTTTTAACTACTTCTCCATAAGTCAAAATATGTTCTCCATATCTATTCTTTAATTTTTGTTTCTCACATAAAGAGTCCGAAGCCACAAAAAATACCACTTTAGGATCTAACTCTATTTCTTTGTCCATTGAATGAATAAACAACTCCAATGGACTCTTTCTAACCGAATTAATATTATCAGTTCGTCTTATATGGATCCCAACGACATTATTTCCACTAAAAGAAGCTCTTATTCTTTTAACCTCATAGAAAATATCTTTTCTCAACAAAAGAATATTAAAGTCAGAGATTGGATAAAATTCATAACAATGAACTAAATAAAAGTTTTTTTGATCTAGTGCAGTCTCTAATAAACTTAAATTAAAAGTTGTTGTTATATCCTTTTCATAACTTCGCCATTTAAACAGAATTCGCTGCCATATCCAAGGAAGCCACAAATTTTTCTTCCGAGGTCTATCATATAAGTAATGAAACCATTTTGCATCAACAATTTCAACTTTGTGTTTATCAACGGTTTCAGACAATTCAAACAATGAATGAAAATCAGCGCCCATCCCTTTATCTTTAAACCATATAACTCTTAATGTTATATCATGGTCTCTGCAAAAAGCGATAGCAGATGTTATTGCATAAAAACGATTTGCTAAACCTCCAATTGGAACCAATGTTAAAGATTTCATGCCTAATAAATATATTTACTCCAAAATTGTACATAATCATATTTATACCATGCATGGCATCCAAAAGGTAATGTATGACCTGTTAGCTCAAATAACATAGAGGGCGACTCCTCAAAAGAGAAATACATCGACTCTGCTGATTCTGGGATTCTGAACTTTTGCCCTCTCTTATACTTTAGTACAGCATAAAGTAAATCTTCATTTACAATATTTGTTTCTGTAAAATCTTCTAGGTGATTTCTCCTACCCAATAAACCAGCTAACACACAAATTGGCTTATGTAAAGGGCCTCTATAACGATAAAAACAACATAATCCTTTGAGAGATAGCAAAAGACCCTTATGATCGAACAATGAAATAAAAGATTCGATCTTTCTTAATGAAAAGCCACCATTCCCACTGTTTTTTTCATCAAGCTCACCACTAAGTTTCATCCACGGAGCACCTATATAATCATAATCCTTATCGCACCAATAGTCTAACTCATCTTTAAAGACATATGCATCCAACTGATAAATAAGCATATATTTATATGAACTAAAACGTTCATAAAAAAACCTACTCAACATCAGCTTATTATAACCTGCCACACTTTTAAAGTAGTTAGAATCAAATGTTTCAATATCAAATTTTACTCCATATTCCGAAAAGACTTCGTTGTAGACAGAATAGTTGAGATCTTCCGGTCCTATCAAGCAAATTGGATGTTTATATAATACTTTCAAACACTGAAATAATGATTTATACTCATTTGCATCCAAAACATCCTTATATACGGGAATGACAATTATATTCATTTATTTAATCGTATAATATTCCTTATCAACAAATTAAGATCAGTAGATACTTTAAAAATATACAAGAGAGAGACTGCTCCAATACCTAATAGAATTGAACGATAAATACAATCAAACCAGGGATTCTCCAATGTTGGTAATGCCATATTTGCAAACCACAAAAAGAACACCACTCCCAATTGCTTAACAAATCCTATTGAATAAGGATTTGCTTTTATTTTTATAAAAAGCAACCATTGCTGTAAACCATAGGAAATAAGAGTTGTGATAGCAGTAGCCAAAGCAGCCCCTGTAACTCCCCATATAGGGATTAAAAGATTATTCCCTAAAATCGTTATTCCTGTTATAAAGAAAGTAAAGTACAATCCCCAATAATAATACCGAGAAAAACTGATCAGACTTCCTCCAAAGGAAAGTGTAATTTCTATGATCTTTGCCAATGCCATATAAAAAACGACCCATTTGCCTATTTTATAGACCTCTCCATTAGGAATAATAGAAAATATATTATCAATATTAATCCAAATAAATAAAAACACTAAACTACCTGCAATAAACTGATGTAATGCAACTTTTTTATATAACTCATTTGCTTCATTAAAATTTTCTTTTGCTAATAAATCTGCAGCCAAAGGAGAAGCGATCGTACTAATAGATTGTGAAGGGATACCAATAACTGCTACAATATAAAATGCAATTCTATAGATACCAGCATAATCTAATCCCAACTGAGCACTTACCATAAACAAATCAAGCCTTCCTACTATACCTCCACTTAAAGCACCTATGACTAAATAAGCAGTATATTTAAAAACTTGTTTCCTTAAAGGTCTTTCTACATATGAATAATCATGTCGTAAAGAAACTGTTCCTATCCTGGATATATAATAAAAACAACATAATGCACCAATTCCATATACACCTATATAGCATCCAACTAAACCATCTATTCCTATAATATTTAAGCCATATAATAAATAAATGATCAATAATAATACTCTTAAAACTACTTCACGAATAAATTTAGGAATAGCAATTTTTAATAGCAATGATGCATAACATTCAAATACAATCCAATACAGTAAAAATAAAATTAGAGGAATAATCCAGTAATAGTAATTTATAAAAAGAGCTGAATTCTTGGAAAAATAATCATTTATTGGCGTATGCAAAATAAGATATAAAGGTATAAAAATCAATAGCCCTATAAATGGAAGAAATAACATGTAAAAGAAAAAACCATTATGTTTTTTCTTTTCATCTTTAAAATATGGGAAGAAACGTACTGCAGAAGAATTTGTTCCCAACATTGCCAATGCCGCAAACATCATTCCTGCCTCATAAATAACACTTAAAAGCCCGATTTCATCTGCACGAAGAAACCGGGTTTGAATAAAGAAAGTAGTAAGAAAACCGATAAAGGCCCCAATATAATTTATAATAGTTCCTTTTATACTTTGCCTTATAACTATTCCCATCTACTTATATTTCCAAAGCAATTTTAATTCAAGCTCCTTTTACCTCAAGTTAAAAGGAAGATTACCTTCCTATACAATGATAAACAAACCCATTTCCTTCCATCTCCTTAATATCATAAATATTACGGCCATCAAGAACTAACGGGGTAGCCATCAGCTTCTTTACAGCAGACCAGGAAGGCATACGGAATTCTTTCCATTCCGTTACAAGCATCAAGGCATCGGCATCCACCACGGCATCATAGATATCCTTTGCATAATGGATCGAGTCGCCGATACGACGCTTTGTTTCTTCTACAGCTACCGGATCATAAGCATACACCTCACAACCCGCGGCTAGTAGTTTTTCTATTAAAACTAATGACGGAGCTTCACGCATATCATCGGTTTCCGGCTTAAATGCCAATCCCCAGAGAGCAACACGCTTACCCTTCAGATCTCCATTAAAATGTTTTTCCAATTTACGGAATAAAAGTGATTTTTGCTCATCATTTACTTCTTCTACTGCCTGAAGAATACGCATTGGGTAATTATTCAATTTTGCGGTATTGATCAATGCTTTCACATCTTTCGGGAAACAAGAACCACCATAACCGATACCTGCATATAAAAAACGATTGCCAATACGATTATCTGAACCAATGCCTTTACGCACCATATTTATATCGGCACCAACAATTTCACATAGGTTAGCCACATCATTCATAAAGCTGATGCGGGTAGCCAACATTGCGTTTGCAGCATATTTGGTCATCTCTGCAGATGGCACATCCATAAAAATTACACGGAAATTATTTAAAAGGAAAGGACGATACAAACGAGTCATCAACTCTTCTGCACGTTCCGACTCGACACCAACAACAACACGATCCGGACTCATAAAGTCACTGATCGCAGCTCCTTCTTTCAGGAATTCCGGATTGGAAGCAACATCAAATTCAATCTGTATTCCCCGCTTATCCAACTCATCCTGAATAGCCTGGCGCACCTTTTTTGCAGTACCCACAGGCACCGTACTCTTTGTCACCACCAGAATATGTTTCTTGATATTACGACCGACAGTACGGGCAACTTCAAGCACATACTTCAAGTCTGCACTACCATCTTCATCAGGAGGTGTACCTACGGCACTGAACAAGACTTCTACCTCATCCAGACACTCTGTCAAATCGGTTGTAAAATGTAATCTGCCGGCCTGCTGGTTACGATGAACCATTTCTTCGAGGCCAGGTTCGTAGATAGGAATTATGCCTTTTTTTAGGTTCTCAATTTTTTCGGTATTTACGTCTACACAAAAAACTTCGGTACCCATCTCGGCAAAACAGGTTCCGGTCACCAGGCCTACATAGCCTGTACCTACTATCGCTATTTTCATAATTTATAATCAAATACAAAATTAAAGACTTTTGAAATACTTAATCGTCTCTACCAAACCCTCCTCCAAACGAATATTCGGTTCCCAACCATTCAGTTTTTCTTTGGCTAAAGAAATATTCGGTTTACGCTGTTTAGGATCGTCAGCAGGAAGAGGTTTAAATACGAGTTTTGATTTTGAGTTAGTCATTCTAAGGACCATCTCAGCCAATTCTATCATAGTAAATTCTCTCGGATTACCTAAATTAACAGGGCCGGTGAAGTCTTTAGATGCCATCATACGGATCATGCCTTCAATCAGGTCATCCACATATTGAAAACTACGGGTCTGCTTTCCATCCCCATAGATGGTGATATCATCTCCTTTCAGAGCCTGCATGATGAAGTTGGAAACAACTCTTCCATCATCCGGCCGCATACGGGGGCCATAAGTATTGAAGATACGGATAATCTTGATGTCTACTTTATTTTGTCTATGATAATCCATGAACAACGTTTCCGCACATCGTTTTCCTTCGTCATAACAACTCCGTACACCTATCGGATTTACATTCCCCCAGTAACTTTCTTCCTGTGGATGAACGAACGGATCACCATATACCTCACTCGTTGAAGCCTGAAGGATACGAGCTTTTGTACGTTTAGCCAACCCTAGCATATTAATAGCACCGATAACAGAAGTTTTAGTCGTACTCACCGGATCGAACTGATAATGTATAGGCGATGCCGGGCAAGCCAGATTATAGATCTCGTCAACTTCCACGTAATAAGGAAACGTCACATCGTGGCGGACCAGTTCAAAATAGGGATTGTCCAATAAATGAATAACATTTTGTTTGCAACCTGTAAAATAATTATCCATACAAATCACATTGTTTCCGTCTTTCAGCAGGCGTTCACAAAGATGAGAGCCAATAAAGCCTGCTCCTCCGGTAACTAAAATCTGTTTCATGCTAGTTGTAAAATTTGAGTTTTTCCTATATATCTCAACAATCTTCGAGAAATGAAGACACATCAAGGTTCGTCAGTCCCATACAGAGAATAACAAAACTGCCACAAAGATAGGAAATTGAAGGGATTTTAGCCCCATAAAAAAGTATATTTATAAAATGTCCATGTCCACATAATCATCAGCCTCACCTACACTATCAACGTTGTTGCTCTTTTAGTGCGTAAATGCGCTGTATCATATCCACCACCTTCATACCCTCCAGTACATTGGTAGTAATACTTTCCGAGCCTGAACCCGAAAGTACACGGACAACATTACGAATTACGAAGTTATGGTTCTGGGCCGAACCTTTATAAGGACCATAGTCATTACCGGGATTAGTCGGAGCCAGTTCAGGCATTTCGTAATCCTTCACATGGCAATATTCCACTTCGTTCATATATTGTCCACCGATTTTTACGCTACCATTCTCGGCTACGATCAGCATACTGCTTTCCATATTCCTATTCCATACGGAGGTAGAATAGTTTAAGCTCCCCATGCCACCGTTCACAAAATTGAAGTTCACAAAGCCGGAGTCTTCAAAATCCGTCAGCTTTTCGTGATTGAAATCAGCAAAACGAGCCTGAATATTACATATATCACCAAACAACCAGTACATAATATCGATAAAATGAGAGAACTGGGTGAAAAGTGTTCCACCATCAAGTGCAGCATCTCCATGCCAACCACCCGGTTTATAATAACGGTCGTCACGATTCCAGTAGCAATTCAGCTGAACCATATAGATCTTACCCAATTTTCCGGACTCGATCATCTCTTTAATCCAAACAGAAGGAGGGGAATAGCGGTTCTGCATCACACAAAACACTTGCTTATGATATTTCAAAGAGGCATAGACCACCTTCTCCGCATCTGCCAATGTCAGAGCCATCGGCTTTTCTATTACTACGTTACAGCCAGCCTCAACAGCCTGTACCGCCATAGAGGCATGCAAACCATTCGGTGTGCAGACATTAACTACATCTACCTGAATATTACTCTGCAACAAATCCTGCAAACCAGAAAAGAAAGGTACATCGTAGGCATCGATTCCCAACTCTTCACGCGGACGAATATCACACAAGGCAACCAGTTCGGCATCCGGATCACGGGTAACCATTTCGGCATGACGTTTTCCGATATGCCCACAGCCTACTACAGCAAATTTTATCTTATTCATTATACTTAAAATTGACTATCGCATCAATTATATACTCTTGTTCTTCTTTTGTCATTTCAGTATGGATAGGCAATGACAGAACGCATTGACTCAAACGGGCCGATTCATCAATGCTTCCCGGTGTACGCGCCATCCATTTATAAGCATCCTGCGCCTGTAAAGGCAACGGATAATAGACCATTGAAGGAATACCTTTCTCTTTCAGATAATCCTGTAAAAGCTTCCGTTGCTCCGCAATAGATGAGAAACCGGCAACAGGCTTCAACCGAACCGTATACTGATGATATACATGAGTGGAAAATGCCGATTTCTTCGGAAGAATCAACAGGTCACACGAAGACAACGCCTCATCGTATCTTGCAGCCACTATCCTGCGGGCTTCCGTAAATTCATCGATATATTTCAGTTTCACATCCAAAATAGCAGCCTGCAAAGTATCCAGTCTTGAATTACATCCGATCAGTTTATGATGATATTTAAGCTCCTGCCCATGATTGGCAATCATACGGATACGTTTAGCCAGAACCGCGTCGGAGGTCATCAAGGCCCCTCCATCCCCATAACAGGCCAACGGTTTGGAAGGAAAGAAAGATGTTGTCCCGATATGTCCCATTGTACCCGTTTTCTTTACGCGACCATCCGCAAAAGTATATTCAGCGCCAATGGACTGGGCATTATCTTCTATCACATACAAATGATACCTCTCAGCAATTTTCAGGAGCGGCTCCATATCACTAGATTGCCCGAATAAATGTACTGCTATAACAGCCTTAGTATTGCGAGAGATCGCCCCCTCTATCTTCCGAGAATCGATATTAAATGTTTGCGGATCGACATCTACCAGTACCGGTGTTAACCCTAATAAGGCAATCACTTCCGCAGCAGCCACATATGTGAATGAAGGAACAATCACCTCATCACCAGGTTGTAGTTCCAGAGCCATCAATGCAATCTGCAAAGCATCCGTTCCATTCCCGCATGGAATCACATAAGGAATATTCAGATACCCGGCCAAATGATCTCCAAAGGTTCTCACCTGAGGTCCATTGATAAAGGCACTGCTTTCAATTACTGCTTGCATTGCAATATCTATCTCCTTTTTCAGACGATAATATTGTCCATGCAAATCGACCATTTGTATCTGTTTTTCAAACATCTTTGTATTCTTGCACCCGTTTTGTTTTTCCTTGCTTTAAATAACGCAGCAATAGCCATATTATTATAAAAAAAGTGCGTCATTCATGCAGAAACAAGATGACACACCCTTTACCTTCTACGTAAGGCTTATTTCTTTTATTTTACTTCGCTGCCTGGTTTCACCTCTTTTTCAGGAGTGATCACAGCTAGCTTACCATCAAAGTTTTCCGCAGACAAGATCATACCTTCCGATACAATACCTTTCAATTTGCGGGGAGCCAGGTTAGCGATAAAGCAAACTTGTTTTCCAACCAGTTCTTCAGGAGCATAATGCTGGGCGATACCGGAAACGATCGTACGTTTTTCCAACCCATCATCAATACGGAACTGCAATAACTTATCCGCCTTAGGAACTTTTGTACATTCCAAAATTGTACCAACACGGATATCCAGTTTCGTAAAATCGTCAAACTCGATATTTTCACGAACCGGTTTTGCTTTATAACTCGCTTCCTCATTCGCTTTCTTTGTATCCAGCAACTTCTGTATCTGTGCCTCTATCACACTATCTTCAATTTTTTCGAACAGAAGTTCTGATTTACCCAGTTGATGACCAGCTTCAAGCAAATCGGTTGAACCCAAACGATTCCAGCCCAGCGGCTCTACATTCAGCATCTTATTCAACTTTTCCATACTGAACGGCAGGAACGGTTCAAAAGCAATTGCCAGGTTGGCAGTGATCTGCAATGATATATTCATGATCGTCGCCACACGTTCCATATCCGTCTTCGCCAGCTTCCAAGGTTCTGTATCAGCCAGGTATTTGTTACCGATACGAGCCAGATTCATCGCCTCTTTCTGTGCATCACGGAAATGATATGTATCCAATAAACGTTCTACATTAGCTTTTACATCTGCAAAATCCTTCAATGTCTGACGGTCATAATCTGTCAGTTCACCGGCAGCTGGAACCTTCCCTTCGAAGTATTTCTCTGTCAGCACCAAGGCACGATTCACAAAGTTACCCAGGATAGCAACCAGTTCATTATTATTACGAGCCTGGAAATCTTTCCAGGTAAAATCATTATCTTTTGTTTCAGGAGCATTAGCTGTCAGGACATAACGCAACACATCCTGTTTACCTGGCATATCCACCAGATATTCGTTCAGCCAAACAGCCCAGTTACGTGAAGTTGAGATCTTATCACCTTCCAAGTTCAGAAACTCATTGGCAGGTACGTTCTCCGGCAAGTTGAAAGAACCTTCGGCCTTCAACATAGACGGGAATACAATGCAGTGGAATACAATATTATCCTTTCCGATAAAATGCAACATCTTTGTTTCAGGATCTTTCCACCATGTCTCCCAGCTATCCGGTAACAACTCTTTTGTATTGGAGATATAACCGATCGGTGCGTCAAACCATACATAAAGCACCTTACCCTCCGCTCCTTCTACGGGAACAGGAATACCCCAGTCTAGGTCACGACTTACAGCACGTGGCTGCAACCCCATATCCAACCAGCTCTTGCACTGTCCGTATACATTTGATTTCCATTCTTTATGGTCTTCGAGAATCCACTGACGCAGGAACGGTTCATGTTTATCCAACGGCAGATACCAGTGTTTGGTTTCCTTCATCACCGGCTCGCTACCGCTGATGGCAGATTTCGGATTGATCAGGTCTGTCGGACTCAATGAGGTACCGCAGGCTTCACACTGGTCGCCATACGCCTTTTCATTGCCACAATGCGGGCATGTACCGGTTATATAACGGTCGGCAAGGAATTGTTTGGCTTCCTCATCATAATATTGTTCGCTTGTCTTTTCAATAAACTCCCCTTTTTCATACAGGGTACGGAAGAAATCCGAGGCTACCTGACGATGTGTAGGCGAGGTTGTACGGGAATAAATATCGAATGTGATACCGAACTCCTCGAAAGACTTCTTGATGATACCATGAAAACGGTCCACCACATCCTGCGGTGTAACTCCTTCTTTCTTAGCCCGGAGCGTAATAGGCACACCGTGCTCATCCGATCCTCCGATCATCAAAACATCCTCCCCCTTCAGGCGAAGGTAACGGGCATATATATCGGCAGGCACATATACACCAGCCAGGTGCCCGATATGTACCGGCCCGTTCGCATACGGCAACGCCGTAGTAATCAGCGTTCTCTTAAACTGTTTTTCCATACCTTGTGTTCTCTTTTTGAGGGGCAAAGGTACGGAAATATTTGCGAAATATAATTAGGTAAATATCAATTATACTTATAAGTCAGTCCTCATCTGACGGATAGTCATTAACAAAGGAGCTAAATCTTGCTTTATTACATTAAATAATAGAATCTTCTATTCGATTAAGCAAAGACTGAATTCTTTCTTTATCAAACATATATCAAATCTTTTGATATACTCTTTCCAAAAGTAGAGCCAGATAATTGTTCTCTCAAACGGACCAGATCAACTCTACATCCAAATAATAATTCCAATTCCTGTTTCATGCGACTTCTTAGCAGAAGATTTGCCTCACCTTCATAAGCTACATCGACATCGCTATTTTCAGTTTGTTCATCTTGAACAATAGAGCCAAACAGAGCCATCCGGACAACACCATAATATCTGGCATTATTCAAAAAGTAGCTACGTAACAATTCTATATATTCTTTTTTTGTCTTCATAAACAAACACTTACTTTCTCACAAAGGAAAGAAATTCCGTTCTCATTTGCAAGAATATTCTTAATAAATAGTATTTCAAATACTTACTAACAAATTCCTATTATCGAACTACAACCTTTCGAACTATCATATCTCCCACCTTAACCAGATAAACTCCGGAGGGTAATGACATTGTATATTCTCCTGCCGGTATTGTTTGGTTACGGAACAAAGAGCCTTTGTAATCCCAGATGTATAGCGCTGACTTTTCGGTGACTGCGACAGATAATACCCGTCCTGTTACTGAAACCGAAACCTTATCGTCTTTGCGGATGGATTCATTATCGACAGTCGATTCTGTTCCAACGAAACAGGCTTTTACTTCCGTATCAGAGGCGACCGTATACGGATAAGGATTCAGGGTGTTGCCATCCCACCATTTGACAAACAACATGCCGGAAGCCGCCTCTGCCTTCAACTGAACTTTATCCCCATGAATAACCTTTCCTGCCGGAACAGCAGATACCGTACCACCGTTAGTCTGGCTCACTGCAACCTCGTAGCTATTTAGTTTCAGTCCCGATACTTTCACCGTTATACCGTCTTTATCCACCGGCAAATTATATACATAGGTCTTCGTCTCAGATGCTGCGCGTAAAGAAGTTTCAGGAATCAGCACCTTGTCATCGGCTGTCAAAACGACTTCGCTCTGGCTATAAGCAGGAAGCAAAACAACTTTCAATTGCACAACATCACCACTCTTCACTGCATCCATATTCGAATTGGCTCCCGTAATACCAGCTCCCGGTGATTGATTCAGGATCACCTTTGCATACGCAGCATCTTCCTTATCTGTAAACAGAGGTATGAGCTGGGCTGCATCCACTGCCGTTGCCATTCGGGGATTATCCGTCTT
>NZ_LT669941.1:4004727-4090958 GCF_900128505.1 Parabacteroides timonensis | reverse complement strand
GATCTACACCTATGACGTAATCGGTTAATTATCAGAGAAGTGATAATTTTGATGGGCTTTGCTTACTTTATCCACATCATTTTTCATTATTGGATTTGATACACAATATTAATAAGTTATATTATAAATAGATTATATTTGCATTAAATAAGTACAATAGTTCTTCTAGAACAAAGTTTTACTCCATGAAAACAACAACATTAACCGATCAAAGAGAAGATATCAAGTTTGAAGATATTTATCTTTCTTACTTCTCTAAAATGAAGTACTTTGCTTTGGAATATGTTATACGAGAAGAGGATGCGGAAAACATTGTTCAAGACGTATTCACAGAGCTCTGGGAAAAAAGAGAAATACTTTCCATGCAGATAAATCTGATCGCATACTTGTTTACCACAGTTAAAAACAAGTGTCTGAATCACTTACGACATATAACAATCGTACAGGAAACAGCAAATCTCATCCAAGAGGAATATCTTATTAATCTCCGAATGAATTTGAACTCATTGGAAGCATTTGATCAAAACCTGTTTTCCGATGAGGATATTGAAAAAATAATAACCAGAGCATTAAATACCTTATCTCCTAAATGCAGAGAAATATTCGTTATGAGTAAAATCGAGGGAAAAAAACAGAGACAAATCGCTACAGAGCTTAATATTTCTATCAATACAATTGAAACTCAGATCGGTATAGCTTACAAAAAACTAAGGACAGAACTAAAGAGACACCTTCCTCTCCTTCTGTTTTTTCTCTATTTATAAAAAAACAAAAATTTTTTTGTTCCACACTTGGCGGATTTTTTCAGGACAAGTGTTTATATAATAACAAGCCGATGTATGGACGAACAAATTAAAAAATATTTCCAGGGGGAACTTGATACAACAGATAGATTAAAGCTGTTAAGGCAAGTCGAAGCAAACGATAAATTGAAAAGTGAATTTATCGAATGTAAAAACACATATGCTTTGCTGTCGCTCTCCGATCAGGTAAATGATAAGAAAGCAAACCAGGAAGGCTATCTTCGATTTAATAACAAAATCAAAACAAAAAGATTCAGACAGGTATTACTTCGCATAACTAGCTATGCTGCTATCATCACTTTATTGATCGTATCAACCTACTGGATTACCGCAAACTATTATACAAAGCCATTTTCAACAATAGCAGACAACAGACTTTATGTACCGGCCGGTCAGCGAGTCAAACTGACACTACAAGATGGAACAGATGTATGGCTAAATTCGCAAACAACATTAGTTTATCCGGCTGTCTTTTCAGGAAAAGAAAGGCGAATA
Organism: Parabacteroides timonensis; assembly: GCF_900128505.1. NCBI lineage: Bacteria > Pseudomonadati > Bacteroidota > Bacteroidia > Bacteroidales > Tannerellaceae > Parabacteroides > Parabacteroides timonensis. The sequence goes on along the minus strand of NZ_LT669941.1, from coordinate 4,089,660 downwards.
TCAGTCGAAGGAGAAGCTTATTTTGATGTAGCCAAAAATCCGGAAAAGCCTTTTATCGTTTCATCACAAGGAATAGAAATGAAGGTTTTAGGCACAAAGTTTAATGTTCATAGTTATCCTGGGGAAAAAGATATACAAACCAGTTTGATAGAAGGATCACTTCATGTTTATTTTTCCAGACCTGACAAGAGAGGAGTCATCCTAAAACCGAACGAACAGGTAACAATAAAGGATGGAACAATGAGAATTGGAGCGATCCCTCACCATGAATATTTTTCATGGAGAGACGGTATTTATAGTTTCGAAAATGAATTACTTATCGACATTCTAAAGAAATTACAACTCTATTATGACGTAAAAATAGAGATAAAAGATCCTTCCATATTCAAATGGGAATATACCGGAAAATTCCGGCAACGTGACGGCATTGACGAAATTCTACGTATGATACAAAGAATACATAAATTCAAAATTGAAAAAGATGAAGATAATAATATTATCACATTAAGTAAATAAAATGTATAACCTCAAAATAAGAAAGCCTATGATAACACACTAGTAAAAAATAACGGCAGATGCTGGAACCATCCGCCGTTAAAAAATAAGCAAACACTATCAAGTTAATTTTTAGTATTCACCTAATATTCAGCAAAGATATGAAAATAAAAACTTTGTTACCACTCTTTTTTGTAGAAGACGAACACATTAAGGAATATTTCAGAATCATGAAAATATCACTGTTTATACTATTCGCCTGTGTTTTCCAAATGGTAGCAGTTAATTCGGAAGCGCAAAATACCATTATTAAATTGGAAACCGAGGTCTTATCTGTCGGTCAACTTATCAATCAGATAGAAAAACAAACAGATTACCTGGTTGTATTCAGAAACCGGGAAGTTGATACCGAACGTGCTATTACCGTACATAAAAAATCCGGTAAAATAATCTCTTATCTGGATGATGCTTTTAAGAATACGGATATCACTTACGAATTCGATAACAAGTATATCTTATTATTGAAAACAAACAGTACAGACAAATCCGCTCTTATCAATCAACAAACCAGAAAAATAACCGGTACGGTTACAGATAATAACGGAGAGCCGATCATCGGTGCCAATGTAGTCGTAAAAGGTACTACCAACGGAACTGTAACGGATTTCAATGGCCAATATACATTGGAAGTTCCCCATGGAGCAGTCCTCCAAATTTCATACATCGGTTATTTAACGAAAGAATTAGCTGTCAATAGTAATAAAACGGCAGATGTGAAATTACTGGAAGATACGCAAAGTATCGAAGAAGTAGTTGTTGTAGGATACGGCACACAGAAAAAAGGCGAAGTAGCCAGTTCTATTTCTACGATCAAGTCTGAAAACTTCGTTAAATCCCCAACAACAGATGCTGCCCAGTTGATTAAAGGACAGGTTCCGGGTCTGAGTATTATTACTCCGGATGCAAACCCTACTTCTACCGCACAGATCTCATTACGTGGTATCACCACATTGAAAGCCAGTACCAGTCCGCTAGTTCTTATCGACGGAATCCCTGGTGATCTAAACTCAGTTTCACCTGATGATATTGAACAGATAGACGTATTGAAGGATGGTTCTGCCGCTGCAATTTATGGTACCCGTGGTACTAACGGTGTTATCCTGATAACAACCAAAAACGCTAACGGGGAAATGCCTACGGAAGTAGATGTCAATGCCTATGTTTCTACCCAGCAGATCACTAAAACCCTACCGTTTATGAAAGCAGACGAATATCGTCAACGCGTTCAGGAAGGATGGCCGGGAGGTCAGGATGACGGCTCATCTACCGATTGGCTGGATGAAGTCACTCGTACTCCGTTCACACAAATTTATAATATCAGCATGCGTGGTGGAAGTCGAACAACCAATTATGTTGCAAGTTTTGAATACAGAGGTTTGAACGGACTAATCAAACGAACTAATAATGAAATGTTCTACCCGCGTATCGAGATCACACACCGTATGTTCAATAATAAATTGAAATTGAATGCCAGCTTAAGTGGCTATAAACAAACTTATTTCTCCGGATCAGACGGAGGCGGTTACAATAGTGAAGTATATAGAAATGCGTTAATTTATAATCCGACAACGCCGGTATATGATAAAGATGGAAATTATTCTGAAAGTTCGAAAAATGAATATTATAACCCAGTATCATTACTGAATGAAGTAGAAGGAGAAAACCAGGCGACGAATTTACGTATGTTCGCCAATGTGACTTATACTCCTATCGAAGGACTGGATATTAAATATCTGTTCTCTTCCAATACCTACAATCAGGTCAGAGGATATTACGAATCACAAGAGCATAAATCATCCTGGAGAGACGGTAAAAACGGATATGCTTCACGTGGTTCCACGCGTAAGAATGAGGATCTTTCCGAATTAACCGTTCAATGGAGAAAAACATTATTTGAAGATCATTCATTTACACTTCTGGGAGGATATAGCTGGCAAAAAACGAATTATCAGAACTTCTATATGCAGAACTTCAACTTCCCGTCTGACGACTATACCTACAATAATATGGGAGCAGGACAAGCTTTAAAAGATGGACGAGGAACCGAATTCTCGGAAGCAAATGAAAGTAGACTGATCGGTTATTTCGGCCGTTTGAATTATAGCTATAAAGGTAAATACATGTTTGCTGCAAGTATACGTCATGAAGGTTCAACCAAATTCGGAGCCGATCATAAATGGGGTAACTTCCCCTCTGTTTCAGCAGCATGGAATATCAAAGGTGAAAGTTTTCTGGATGATGTGGAAGCGCTGTCTATATTGAAACTACGCGCCGGATACGGTGTTACAGGAACTGTTCCTACTGATCCGTATATGTCATTAAACACCCTGAATTTTGGAACTTATGTCTATTACAATAATGAATGGATCAAAACTATTCGACCTGACTCGAATGCAAATCCGGATTTAAGATGGGAAAAGAAAAAAGAGATTAACGTTGGCTTTGATTTTGGTTTCCTGGATGATCGTATTACAGGTAACATCGACTATTACAATCGTAAAACAGAAGATTTGCTTTGGGATTACGATGTGCCTTCTCCTCCTTATTTGTTCTCCAATATGGTTGCAAATGCTGGTTCTATGCGAAATCAAGGTATAGAAGTGGGAGTTACGGCTATTCCGGTACAAACGAAAGATTTCCAATGGACCACCTCTATGAACTATTCCAGCAATAAAAATGAATTGTTATCACTTTCTAATGATCAGTTCATATCAAGCGGCTATTCCGATCAGGGATCTACCGGAGAACCTCTGCAAACGACAACCCACCGTATTCAGGAAGGACAACCTATCGGCAATTTCTGGGGATATAAGAGTGTTGATATCGATGAGAACGGTCATTGGATCATAGAAGGAGCCGACGGTAATCCGAAGCCGATTTCGCAACAGCAGCCAACCGATAAACAGATCATCGGTAACGGTCTTCCTAAACATTATCTGAACTGGAACAACTCCTTAAGTTATAAAAACTTCGATTTTAATATTACTATGCGTGGAGCTTTTGGTTTTGATATATTGAATATGCCTCGTTTGCAATATGAAGCACCGGTTATGTTATCAAGAGGTAATGTATTAAGTGCCGCTTTTGAAACAAAATACGGTAAAGTACCTCTGGCTGCCGATCAGGAATTACAATACGTTAGCTATTATATAGAAAACGGTAGCTATTGGAAAATCGACAATGTAACTCTAGGATATACATTTAACTTCAATACCTGGATCAAACGTTTGAGAATCTATGGTACGGTATCTAACCTGGCTACAATTACCGGTTATTCCGGTATCGATCCGGAAGTTAGCATCAGCGGTCTGGATCCGGGTGTTGATAATAAGAACCGTTATCCGTCTACGAGAACTTATACATTAGGAGTTTCTGTTAAATTTTAATATGTAATATATTATGAAGAGCTATATAAAATTATTTTTAGCATTGTGTTGCTCAGGAACCATCATTTCCTGCAGCAATGATATGGATGAAAAAGTTTATTCTAAGATAACTGAACAAACATACAATTATACAACCAGTGATTTTTCACCATCTGTGGGCAGCGTTTATAGCTATTTACGAAGCTTTACAGACCATTGGGGATACTTTTCTGCTCAGGAAGTAACTGCAGATGCCATTGTAATGCCTCCTAATGCCTCAGGCTGGGATGACGGTGGTGTTTACCGACGTATGCACTATCAGACATGGAATTCAGAGCAAGACCATGTAAAAAATATATGGTCGGTGTTTTACCAAGGAGCTTTGTTATGTAATAAAATTATTGATCAAATAGAAACAGGCATTCTCCCCGCTCCATCAGATGCAGAAAAAACAACTGGTCTGGCCGAACTGAGAGCAATGCGTGCATATTACTACTGGCAAATCTGCGACAACTTCGGTGAAGCCCCGTTGGTTACAACGACATCAATGGATTTACCGGCTAAAAATACCCGTAAAGAAATCTATGACTTTGTTGTAAAAGAATTGCAGGAATCAATTCCTTCGTTAAGCGAAGAACAAGGAGGAGGTAATTACGGACGTATGACGAAATGGGCAGCAAAAGCATTACTTGCAAATGTATATCTGAATGCAAATGTTTATATCAACGAAGAACATTGGAATGATTGTATTCAACAATGCGACGATATCATTAACAGTAATAAATTTGCCTTGTCGGATAACTATAAAGATCCATTCCGGACAACAGGTGTAGAAAGTTCCAAAGAGGTCATTTTTACCATTCCCTTTGACGAAAATCTAGCCGGAGGAAACAGTATATTTATGTTCTCCTGGCATGGAGAGTTAAAGAAAAAATATGAAACAGAAGCAACTCCATGGGGTTGTGGTTCCGCAATGGGAGTATCTCAATTTATCGATACTTATAATGTGAAAGATACTCGTCTGGCTGACAGCTGGCTGATGGGAGCACAATTAGCAGCCGACGGTAGCACATTATATGGAACATACGATAAGATGGGAGAACCTATCATTTACACAAAAGACCTCCCTGACGGCAATTATACCAGCGAAATGGAAGGTTATCGTATGAACAAATTTGAAGTGGCAAAAGGTTCACAAAGTTCATCTGGAACAGACGTTCCTTTGTTCCGATATGCAGAAATTCTGATGATGAAAGCAGAATGTTTATTACGTTCAGGAAAATCGGGTGCAGGTGCTTTAGTAACCGAAGTCCGTAAACGGGCATTTAAAGATAACCCCGAACTGGCAACGGTAACAGATGCTCAATTACAGGAAAACACATCATATCAATATGGTTCTGTTGAAAACTATAAGATCACAGACAAAGGAAATACAGATCCTGTAGCATTCGGTAGAATGTACGATGAATTAGGCTGGGAATTCGCTTGGGAAATGCATCGCAGAAGAGATGCCATCCGCTTCGGTGTTTACACAAAGAAAAGTTGGCTATCACATAAGCCACAAGGAGATTACCGGACTGTATTCCCGATACCGGAAAAAGTTTTGACTTCCAATCCGAATCTGGAACAAAATCCCAGCTATAAATAAACAGCTGTAAATCATTATTTAATCTTGTCTCCCCGTCCTTATCGGATGGGGAGATTAAAAAATCTTTGTCCTCATGAATAAGTATATTATTACTTTTTTATTGCTCTTCTGCAGTTCAGGACTTTCATTCAAGGTTATAGGCCAGATACTTGACCATAAAACATTAGATTCGTATGTAGACCGCTTCAATCAGCAAGATGAGGAACTATATGTACAATATATCCCCAATAACCAGGCAAAAAAATTCTTATCCGAAAATATACCCTTGTTTGAATGTCCGGATAAAAACATAGAAGAGATCTACTATTTTCGCTGGTGGACATTCAGAAAACATCTGAAAAAGACACCGGATGGATTTATTGTTACCGAATTTCTTCCGGATGTATCCTGGGCGGGAAAATACAATGGCATATGTTGTCCGGCCTGGTTCCATTTCAGAGAAGGCAGATGGCTGAAAAACAATAAATTCCTGAAAGATTATGCCTATTATTGGATAAAAGGAGGCGGTGCCCTCCGTTCCTACAGTTTTCCTGTTACAGATGCTATATATCAATACTCTCTGGTAACGGGTGACAACCAAATACTCAAAGACCTCTATTCTGAGTTAAAGGAAAATTACATTGAATGGAAAAAGGAAAAGTTTATACCGGAAACGGGGTTGTTCTGGCAGACAGATAACAGAGACGGAATGGAAATATCCATAGGAGGAAACGGGTTCCGGGCAACTATTAATTCTTATATGGCTGCGGAAGCTGCAATCTTATCCAGAATTGCCGAATGGAAAAATGATCCCCAGGCAAAAACACTCAAAGAAGAAGCTGAGAAACTAAAAAACAACCTGTTCAAAAAGCTATGGGACCAGGATGCCGAATTTTTAAAAGTATTGCCACAGGAAACAAATGCCCGATTACAGAATGTCCGCGAACTTCACGGATATACACCATGGGCTTTCGATCTGGCTGATCCGGAATACGCGGTAGCATGGAAATACCTGATGGATACACGCTATTTCTTAGCCCCTTACGGACCTACAACCGCAGAACAATGTCATCCGGAATTCAAGGTGGTCTACGAAGGCCATGAATGCCAGTGGAATGGCCCTTCCTGGCCTTATTCTACCTCTATGACGTTAACCGGACTATCCAATTTATTAAATAATCAGGTCCAACCCTTTATATTTTCAAGTGATTACGTAACTTTACTCACGATTTACGCACGAAGCCAGTATAGGAGGAAAGATAACGGCACACAGATACCATGGATTGATGAAAATCTAAATCCTTTCACAGGGGATTGGATATCACGAACTATACTGAAGCATCGGAATCGTTTACCGGAAGAACGCGGAAGAGATTACAATCATTCTTCTTTTTGTGATCTGATTATAAATGGATTAGTAGGTATCCGTCCACAGGAAGGAAATAGATTGGATATTAATCCATTAGTTCCGGAAGGGCACTGGGATTATTTTTGTCTGGATAATGTGTCCTATCATGGAAGAACCATCTGTGTTCTTTATGATAAAACGGGAGAGAAATATAACAAAGGAGCCGGATTATCCATCTTCATCGATGGTCAGAAAGTAGCCTCCTCTCCTACTTTAAAAAGAATTAGTTGTGAATTATAACATTAAAAATTAAGACCATGAAACAGTATCTAGTATTATCTCTGGCTTGTTTGGCGTTATGGGGATGTAGCGAACAAAAACAGGTAGCAGACACTCCCCTCAAAATGATCGACCAGGTAGACTTCTCCCACGTTCATATACAAGACCATTTTTGGTCGCCACGCCTGAGTAAACATATCTCGGCAACATTACCTGTTTGTATAGATCAGATAGAGAACCAGACAGGTCGCATGCAAAACTTTGTCAATGCGGCCAAAGGAGAAGGTGAACATTCCGGTATTTTCTTCGATGATTCGGATGTATATAAAGCACTCGAAGGTATTGCTTATAGCCTCATCAACAATCCGAATCCCGAACTGGAAAAGAAAGCCGACGAATGGATCGATAAGATAGCCGCCGCACAACAACCGGACGGATATATCAATACATTCTATACCCTGACCGGATTGGACAAACGGTGGAAAAATATGGACAAGCACGAAATGTATTGCGCGGGTCATATGATGGAAGCTGCCGTTGCTTATTACCAGGCTACCGGAAAGCGCAAACTGCTCGACGTAAGTATGCGTATGGCAGACCATATGATGAGCCTCTTCGGCCCTGATAAGCGCCATTGGGTACCGGGACATGAAGAAATAGAACTGGCCCTGGTAAAACTCTATCAGACTACCAAAGAGCAAAAATACCTGGACTTTGCCAACTGGCTATTGGAAGAAAGAGGCCACGGCCATGGAAGTAAAGGAGACGACGGCAAGTGGGATCCGGCTTACTACCAGGACATCGTTCCGGTTCGCGAGCTGACAGATATTTCCGGCCACGCTGTTCGTTGTATGTATCTGTATTGTGGTATGGCCGATGTTGCTGCCCTGAAGAAAGATACCGGTTACGTGGAAGCGTTGGATCGTCTGTGGGATGATGTTGTTCTGCGCAATATGTATGTTACCGGTGGTATCGGTTCTTCCAGACACAATGAAGGATTTACAGAAGATTATGACCTGCCTAATATGGATGCCTATTGTGAGACCTGTGCCTCTGTCGGTATGGTTTACTGGAACCAACGTATGAACCAGTTTACCGGCGACTCCAAATATGTGGATGTACTGGAACGCTCTATGTATAACGGAGCTCTGGCAGGTGTTTCCCTGGCAGGAGACCGTTTCTTCTATGTCAATCCCCTGGAATCAAAAGGAGATCACCACCGCCAGGCATGGTACGGTTGCGCCTGCTGCCCAAGCCAGATTTCACGCTTCCTGCCCTCTATCGGTAATTATATCTATGGCACATCAGATAAAGCCTTGTGGGTAAACCTTTATATGGGAAATACGACACAAATTACCGTGGATAACAAAAAAGTCACCTTGAAACAGGAGACAGATTATCCATGGGACGGACTGGTTAAACTGACAGTTACCTCCGCACAGCCTTTGAATAAAGAACTACGCATCCGTATTCCGGGATGGTGTAAAAAATATACATTGTCTGTTAATGGCAATCCCGTTAATGCATCGACAGATAAAGGATATGCTATTGTCAAAGACTGGAAATCAGGAGATCAGATCGCACTAAACATGGATATGCCGGTCGAAATGGTTTCTGCTGATCCACGTGTAAAACAAGACGTAGGCAAACGGGCTGTACAGCGCGGTCCACTGGTTTATTGCCTGGAAGAGATTGATAATTCCAAAGACTTTGCCAATCTCAATCTGGCAGCCGGTACTTCTTTCGAAGTAAAAGACGAACCCGGTAAACTGGGAGGCATCAAAGAGATTGAAGCCGTATCCGGCAATCAAAAGTTGTCTTTCATCCCCTACTACACCTGGGATAACCGGGAAGCCGGAAAAATGAAAGTTTGGATCGATTATAAAGAGTAATTCATATATTCTACATGACCATGAACAAATTAATAAAAATCTTTTTCGCATCATTTGCGACCCTTGCGATTGCTTCGGCTGCACCTGCCGGAGGAGAATCCGTGTCTGGTAATTATTTGAATAACCGCCAGCCACTATTACAAAAAACATACATAGAACTTCCTCTAGGTTCTATCAAAGCCGAAGGCTGGATGCAGGAACAACTCGTCCGGATGAAAAACGGAATGACCGGACATCTGGATGAGGTCTACGAAAAAGTGATGGGACCGCGCAACGGCTGGCTCGGCGGAGACGGCGATGTATGGGAACGAGGCCCGTACTGGATAGACGGCCTGCTCCCACTGGCTTACATTCTGAATGACCAGGCTCTTATAGAGAAAGTAAAACCCTGGATCGAATGGACGCTGGCCTCTCAGAAACCGAACGGCTATTTCGGGCCCGACACCGACCGCAGCTACGAACCGGGATTACAACGTGACAATGCCCAGGACTGGTGGCCCAAGATGGTCATGCTGAAAATCATGCAGCAGTACTATACGGCAACCAACGATACCCGCGTAATCGGTTTCCTGACCAATTATTTCAAATACCAGTTAGCCGAATTACCAAAGAACCCGCTTGGCAAATGGACATTCTGGGGTGAACAACGTGGCGGCGATAACCTGATGATCGTCTACTGGCTGTATAACATTACCGGAGATAAATTCCTGCTCGATCTGGGCGAACTTATCCATAAACAGACATTCAACTGGACGGATATCTTCCTGAACCAGGATCATTTGTCACGCCAGCACAGCCTGCATTGCGTAAACCTGGCACAAGGATTCAAGGAGCCGATCGTTTATTACCAGCAAAACAAAGATCCGAAACAGATACAAGCAACAAAGAAGGCTGTTCATGATATTCATAACACAATAGGTCTGCCTACCGGCTTATGGGGTGGTGACGAATTGCTGCGTTTCGGAAAACCGACAGCAGGTTCCGAACTATGTACGGCTGTAGAAATGATGTATTCGCTGGAAGAAATGCTGGAAATAACCGGCGATATCCAATGGGCCGATTATCTGGAACGGGTAACCTATAACGCACTGCCAACACAGGTAACCGACGATTATTCCGGCCGCCAGTACTACCAACAAACGAACCAGGTAGCCGTCACACGCGACTGGAGAGAATTTTCCACTCCCCATGAAGATACCGACATCCTGTTCGGCGAACTGACTGGCTATCCTTGCTGTACCTCCAACCTTCATCAAGGCTGGCCCAAGTTTGTACAGAACTTATGGTATGCTACTGCCGACAACGGTATTGCTGCTTTAGTATATGCCCCGTCACAGGTATCGGCAAAAGTAGCCAACGGCATTACTGTAAATATCAAAGAAGAAACAGCTTATCCTTTCGAAGAGGCCATCCGTTTCAACATTTCCTTCGCCGATAAAAAGGTGAAACAGGCATTCTTCCCCTTCCACATCCGTATACCGGCCTGGTGTAAGAATCCGGTGGTTAAACTGAACGGCGAACCGGTCACTATCGACGCCTATCCGGGAACTGTAGCACGTGTGAACCGCGAATGGAAGAACGGCGATGTACTGAGCGTCGAATTACCGATGGAAGTAGCTGTAAGCCGCTGGTACGACAACAGTGCCGTAGTTGAACGTGGTCCGCTGGTATATGCTTTGAAAATGAATGAAAAATGGGAAAAGAAAACATTCGAAAACGAGAAAGCCGGAGAATACGGCAAATGGTATTATGAGGTAACTTCCGATTCTCCCTGGAACTACGCTTTATTACACCGTAGCTTCTCGCCTGAACAGATCAAGACATCTTTTACCGTAGAGAAATCGTCTACCGTTCCTATTTATCCGTGGAATGTAGAAAATGCACCTATACGCATCAAAACAAAAGCAAAACGGGTAAACAACTGGACACTCGTCAGAGGTTCCGCCGGGCCGGTTCCTTTCTTCACGCAACAAGGTAACGATGTCGGAGAAGAAGAAACGATCGAACTGATACCTTATGGGTGTACAACACTCCGCATTACCGAATTCCCGGTAAGATAATATCTATTCCAAGCCACCTTCAAGAAGATAACATACACTTGAAGGTGGTTTAACTATCTCGTCATAAAGCCAAAATACATAATAATAATATCATATTTGAAACATTATTATCCTGATTAGTAACTACTTTTGTTTTATTACAGATATAAACTAATCAACCATGAAAAAACTCTTTATTTTAACCTTGTGTATTTTTTCCCAGTTTCTTTCTTCCCAGGTAAAACAATTGCCTCCCGGACATCCGGATCGTTCCGTCACTATGGATTTAAAAAAAGGTTTTGCAACGCCTCCCAAAGGATATGGTGAAGTACCTTTCTACTGGTGGATGGGCGATACTTTAACCCGTGAACACCTCACCTACCACCTGGATCAGATGGCTGCAAAAAAAGTGACCAGCTTACAGGTTAATTATGCCCACTCGGACAAAGGCGGAGTCAGTTATGGCTTGACTTTCCCTTCCCGCCCGGCCCTCTTTACTGAAGAATGGTGGGATCTGTTCGGTTGGTTCATGGGAGAAGCGAAAAAACGAAATATGACCGTCAGTCTCAGCGATTACACACTGGGAGTCGGACAAGGTTCTTACGTTGATGATGCCCTAAAAGAAAACCCCGGATTGACGGGAGCCGAACTGAAATTCGAGAGCGATACCATTCAAGGCAGCTATGAGAAAACATGCCATGAAAATCTGCTTTCCTTATATGCTTACCAGTTGGGAACAGACAGTATAATCATAGAGAACTCCGGCATCGACCTGACCAAAAACCTTACTGACAACAAAATACAATGGCAATCACCGGAAGGTAAATGGATCGTAACGCAGGTATACAGTGCCGCAAAGAAACCGTCACTCGACCCGATGCATCCCCTTTCGGGCAAAAGTTATGTCAAACATTTCTTCCAACGGTTCGAAGACCGTTTCCCGGAACAATCCAAAGGAGGACTCAACTTCTTTTTTTCTGATGAGCTAAACTTCAACCTGCACGGCTGCATCTGGAATTCAATCTTCAGAGATGAATTCAAGAAACGGAAAGGATACGATATCGTCCCCTACCTCGCCGCCCTGTTCACCCATATAGGTTCAATCACTCCTAAAATCCGTCTGGATTATAATGACGTCATGGTATCGCTCAGCGAAGAGAACTTCTTCATCCCCGTATACCAATGGCACGAAGATCGTAACCTCATTTACGGCTGCGACCATGGCGGACGCGGAAGAGATGTCAGTGAATTCGGCGATTACTTCCGTACCCAGCGATGGAACCAGGCACCGGGTTGCGATCAGCCCAATTTCTCGAAAGACATTATAAAAAATAAAGTAGCCTCTTCCATCGCACATCTTTACGAACGTCCGAGAGTATGGCTGGAAGGTTTTCACAGTAGTAAATGGGATAGCAACACAGCTCATGTTACCGACGCGATCTTTGCTAATTTTGCCATGGGTCAGAACCTGCTCAGCCTGCATGGTTTCTTTTACAGTACGGTAGGAGGCTGGTGGGAATGGGCACCTCCGTGTAATCATACCCACATGCCTTATTGGGAACAAATGGGGCCCCTACTCGAATGTTCCGAACGTCTGAGTTATGTTCTCTCACAAGGATATCACCGGGCCGATATAGCAATTCTCTATCCCGTAGAACCGGTAGTAGCCGGATACGGTAACGATGCTGTGGAAAAAGCTTTCAGCCTGGGAGATTTTCTTTATAAGAAAGGTATCGATTTCGACTTCATGGATTACCAATCGTTGGATAAGGCAACCGTAAAAAACGGTAAACTTCATATTTCAGGAGAAGAATTCAAAGTACTCATTATCCCTTCCATGAAAGCCATTCGTCACTCTTCCCTGGAAAAAGCACTGAAATTCAAACAAAGCGGAGGCATTGTCATCAACCTCGGCGATTTACCCGAAGCAACAGAGAAGAAAGGATTAAATGATACCCGTGTAAACACATTACTCGACAAACTATTCAAAACATCCGGCAATAACGCATTTATCGCCACAAGCAACAAAGAGATCCTCCATATTCTTGACTCACATCTTACCCGCGACTTCCGCATCACTTCCGGGCAGGATAAACAGGATGAAACTTATATCATGCACCGGAAAATAGCAGGTAAAGATCTCTACGCCGTATATAATGTACCTAAAGATACAGAATGCTTCTTCCGCGCAACAGGCGGGATAGAACTATGGGATCCATGGACCGGAACTTCCCGGGAAATATCCGCATCATCCGTTACCAACGAAGGAACCTGTATCCGTATGCCACTCGATAAGCAGGATATGCATATCTTCGTATTCGATCCAGCCCGGAAAGCCACGATCTCAATCCCTGTGGAACACAAAATAACAGAGACAATCGTACTAGATGGTGAATGGGAATTCGAACTCAAACCGAGCCTGGATAACCAATTCGGTGATTTCCACTGGCCTGCTACCAAAGAAATACTGGGAGCTTATATTTACAAAGCGCGCTACAACCAAAGCTCCAATGCTACAGACGGGTGGCAATCTCCTTCCTTCAACGATGATGACTGGACATCCAAGACTTTCACATTCGCTCCCCGCTTTATGCTGCTGGAAGCCACTCCAGAATTGACAGAAGAACTGATTTTCAGCAATCTCCCAGGAAAATCCGAAGGTATCATAGACAGTAATAAAGAATACCGCTGGAAGCCGTACGAATTCTCCTGGCGCTGGGGAGTAGAAAACGATTACGGCCATCAAGGATGGCACGGACTGAAAGCAACCGTACACGATGAATTCATCAGGTTAGGCGAATTCAAACAGGAATTCAGAGAAACACTACGAGTAGAAGACCCAAGCGGTAATAAAAACTATTATCTCTATTCGAATGTACTGGCTCCGGAAGCAGGAACCTACCAACTCTCACTCGGAGAACTGAAGCCGGCAGCCGTTTATATCAATGGAAAGCAGACCGAGGACTTATCGGGAAGTATCTTATTGAAAGAAGGTCTCAACGAAATCGTACTGCATTACGATACTTTCGGTGTAACCTGGTGCGTCATCCGAAAACAAGGCGACACCCCGCGTATACTCAAAGAAGCAACAGCCGAAAAACCATTGGCTACCAATTTCAGAGGAGATCGTTCGATACTCCCGTTCGATATCAGACAGACACAGGAAACAACCTACGGGCAATACCGTTTCAAATCGGCTCCGGGACTCGAGAAATTCGTATTTTCCGCTTTCGGAAAACCAGAAGTATGGGTAGACGGAAAAGCCTGTCTGCTGGATATTAAAGGAAAACGCGCGGACGGTTGCATAACCTATGAGGCCACGATCCCTAACCCGAACAAACGGGTATCCACAGTAGCCATCCGTATAGAAGAAGAATGGGGTAATACCGGTGGAGCGGCTATTGATGGTCCGATCAGACAGATATGTGGGGAAGGCTTGATTGCAGCCGGCGACTGGTCACAGATAGAAGGAATCTCGACCTATTCAGGAGGTGCCTGGTATCGTAAGAATATCCAACTGCAAGATATAGCAAATAACCAGAGAGTTCATCTGAACCTCGGCAAAGTCATTTCTACTGCAGAAGTATGGATAAACGGCAAAAAAGCAGGCCTGAAACTGACTGCACCCTGGCTATTTGACATTACTGATCATGTTAAAGCCGGTAATAATAAGATTGAAGTATTGATACATAACACGGCTGCCAACTACTATCTCTCCGTTCCGACACAATACCGGGGAAAAACGACTGCCGGACTCTTAGGAACCGTATCGATAGAGATTACAGAAAACAGATAAACACGAACAAGGGACAGAAATCATAAAGATTCCGTCCCTTGTTTTTGTATGTAAAATAGAAATTACAGAGGTATTGGCTAAGCTTGTGTATTTGTCGTTGTTGTTGTATTAGTTGTATTATTTGTATTGGCAGTCTGAGTTGTAACACCGGCAACAGGAGCCTGTACTTTTGCTTCTTCCCAATGGAAGGGTTCGAACTGCGCATTCGGATCGACCCACGATGCTTTTTTGGAAGCATAGATAATAAACGGGGCGGCCACTACAACAATAGCACCGATAATCAATACGGCAAACCAAACAGTATTACTACCGACAGAAATCTGACTCGGCGGAATAAAGCTTAATATAAAGGCCAGTAATGAACCACAGAAACCAAGGCCACCGATAAACCACATCAGACCGTTACCATGTTTACCGATACGGAACGGACGATTGGCTTTTTTCATCCGGTAACGTAATGCGATTGCACCGGAGAACATCAATAGGTACATAACCAGATAAAGGATCACTGTTAACTGTGATAAGATCTGATAAAAACTTTGTACTGAAGGCATTACAACGAACAGTAAGCTCAATAAAGTAACAGCACATCCCTGTACCAACAGAATATTTTTCTGAACACCGATCTTATTTGTTTTCTGGAAGAAAGGAGGCAGATAACCAGCCTTACCAACTGTAAAGATACCTTTTGACGGACCGGCAACCCATGTTAATACACCTGCCAGTACACCGAATGCCAGGGCAATAGCAATAATAGGAGACAACCAGGAAGCATGGATGAATTTGAAATAGTTATCAAAACCAACCAATAGACTTTGTGTCAGGTTAATATCTTTCTGAGGAATGATAACGCCCAGTGAGAAAGTTCCCAACACGAAAATAAGAACTGTGATCAACGCACCGATAAACACAGCTTTCGGATAGTTCTTAGAAGGATTTTCAACATCTTTTACGTGGATACCACCCATTTCCATACCTGCATAAAACAGGAAGATACTGGATGCAAGAACCAGGTTATCGAACTTAGAAAAGTCAGGGAAGAAATTACCATGGAAGTCCATATTCGAATGACCACCCATCGACAGGTAAACGATTCCGAGAATGATCAACAGAGCAGCCGGAAGGATCGTACCGACAATACCGCCTACTTTAGCAACTTTACCTACCCAGCTCAACCCTTTCAATGAAATAAAGGTAGCCAGCCAGTAAATGATCAATACAACAGCTAATGTGTACATTTTATTTGAAGCCAGTGTCATGTCATGCGCATCATTCATTCCTATAAAAGCAATGGATACTGCACCGAAGGTTAACACAGTGGGATACCAGATCGTACTTTCAATCCATTGTACCCAGATGGCGAGGAATCCCCATTTCTTACCGTAGGCCTCTCCTACCCATCTGAAAACTCCACCCTGCTTATCCTGGAACATGGCTGCTAACTCAGCTGCCACCAGCGACGTCGGGATCAAAAAGACAATTGCCGCAAATAGATAATAAAAGGCTGAACTTAATCCGTATACAGCCTCGGCTGGTAGTCCGCGGAGAGATACTACCGCCGTAACATTCATAATCGCAAGAGTAAAAACTCCAAGTTTTACTGCTTTTCCTACATTTGCCATGAATTTTACTGTTTAAATGTGAATTTTGTATTGTTTAGTTTCGCTTTAAATATGACAGTAAAACAAATCGGTATTGTGTTAGTTTGTCAACAAGGTGTCAAACTAGGTTAATTAACAGAATAGTGTTAAAAACAAAATCAGGGTTTTCAATGTTAGATACCCTAAAATATTTCTATTTAAACGCCTAAAGATTAAACGTAATGAAGTCAGCTTTTAATGATATTATTTATGAGAAAAGAGGAATATACGGAGTATTGCACGTTATCATTTTGCTACTTTCGCTGTTCCTTATTGTTGTAATTTCAATCGATACATTCAAGAATATCCCTTTCATGACACAGGGATCGTATTTGAAGATACAGTTCTGGATCTGCATGTTCTTCATTGCCGACTTTGTTTTGGAGTTTTTCTTATCAAAACGTAAATTATATTATCTGCAAACCCACCTGATTTTCCTGATCGTATCCATTCCTTAT
This sequence comes from Parabacteroides timonensis, assembly GCF_900128505.1. Classification (NCBI taxonomy): domain Bacteria; kingdom Pseudomonadati; phylum Bacteroidota; class Bacteroidia; order Bacteroidales; family Tannerellaceae; genus Parabacteroides; species Parabacteroides timonensis. The sequence goes on along the minus strand of NZ_LT669941.1, from coordinate 4,072,661 downwards.
CTAAATATTATCAATTATTATGGGATTGAATTTTCACCGGAGATCACCTATTTCCTACGTTTTATCCCATTGGCACGTAGTGGTTACGCCCTGGCAATAGTGGTAGGATGGTTATCTTCCAACAAGGCTTCAGGATTGTTCGTATCTTATCTGACAATGTTGCTGGCTACGGTTTATTTTTCCAGTCTGATATTCTTTGTCATCGAACATAAGGTAAATCCACAGGTAACCGGTTATGATGATGCACTCTGGTGGGCTTTCATGGATGTAACGACGGTAGGTTCGAATATTTATGCCGTTACGCCTACGGGACGGATATTATCGGTACTGCTAGCTGCACTGGGGATGATGATGTTCCCGATCTTTACCGTCTACGTGACCAGTCTGGTGCAGAACGCCAATAAAAAAAGAGAAGAATATTATAATAAGGAACAAGTCGCCCAGGATAAGATTGCCGCTTCGTCCGAAACAACAAATAAAGATATTTCATCTCCCAAACAGACATAACGTTCCAATACTTATAATTTATATGTCAGCATGAGCCTGCCTTCCAAAGTACTGGAGAAGACATCATCAAAATGTTTATAATTCGTATCCCTTGTATAATTCATAAAAGAACCGGTCAAATACAACCTCTTTTTCAGTTTTACATCCATACGCAAACCGATTGCATGCAATATCGCTTTCGAACGGTCGCCTTGTGCATCCAGAGTTTTCGAATTAAAATCATTCCAGTCGATGTCTTCCGGATACCCTTTCCAGGTAAACATATGATAAACTTCGTAAGTAGTTGATGCTGAAAATTTATCTTTCTTGAAAATGAAATTAAAACCTACTTTCGTACTGTATCCGCTGGCCAGATTATAATTGCGTTCATCCACCCGATAATAATCACTGAGTGCCCCTCCCAAAAGAATGGCATTCAGATGACCATAGATATCGATATCCCATCGTTTGAACCTTTTATTTTTATAAATCAAGCCACCACCGAACGATGCCGGTGTACAAAATTTATAAGGCGTTTTAGCCGATATATCCGAAATAGTATCCGAATCATAATAATCGAAATGTTGATAAAGCCCCAGGCTCAGATAATGCTTTTTATTATCTATCAATTCTTTACCAGCCAGACGGCCGATAATATTCAATTGTCCCAATACCGGTTGTGACGCTTGTATATTCAGATTTGCTTTTACAGAGAAGTAATCATAAGGTTTTCTTTTTTCCGCATCGAAACGGTCACCATATTCTATATTGATTTCCGAAGCAAATCCGACACCTTTATCGAATATCTCATCTTCCAGTTCAAGGGCCCGTATTCCCATAGACACCTCTACGCTTATTTCAGGTACTCCAAACTGTTTTCCTGAAGTCGTTCTCTTACGCCAGGCATCCCCGTTTATTATACGGGTCAACCCACGTACCGGTGAAACAAGGAAGGATGCAAATTCAAGACCAAAACGATTCGTTCCCGTCTTCCGGTCATCTAATATCAGGTCAGAAGCCCTGTAAAAGACCTCTCCTAATGCCATACCTCCTATCGGTGTTGCGATGATATCATTGGTAGACGGATACTCACACTCCATAAACATTTCCCACATAAAACTACCGGCAAAAGCATATAATCCCGACTGCCAGTAATTGTATCCATTCGACCGGCCGGCATTATAATATAAACTACCATGATAAGGATGCAGGAACATATTCGTCCCCATCTGGTCATTATCCCAGATAAAACCATGTTTAAAGTTTTCTTTGATCGTATGACCATTGATATAAGCAAAATCCCCTTTCTGGATATACCGGTCAAAAATCCACACTCCCATATTAATACCGAAAACAGTGGCTCCCGCCTGAAATCCTTTATTTTTTGAATAGTAAGAAAGATCATGGGAATCAGGCGCTTTAGGCACAGCCAACCGGCGCCTGATAGCGAGTTGGGAATGAACAGAACTTACTGATAATAAGCACAAAAGAAAACCTATCACAAACTTTTTCATAATCCAAAGATAATGGAATAAATAGTTCTGATTCCCTCATGTTAAAAAGTTACCAAAGATGTCGGAATATAGACGAATGGTTGAAGTTACCGCAGTAGCCTCACCATCTATTCTTATAAATTGAACTTATAACCAACTGAAATGCATGCAGTTCTATTTTTCATCTTATGCGTTGAAGTCTTATAACTGGGTGTATCAAAGCCAGACCAAACTTTTTTCAATCCCAGATCATACGCAAAAGAAATAACGAAACGGGAAATTTCTCCCGACAATCCGAAACGAAGTCCGGAATCAAACCGATCAAAAGCTTTTACCTCTGTATCTGCAAGCCAATCCTTTTTAAAATCTTTATATGGGTTATTCCATTGGTCGGAGATACGACCATGTCCGTGTTCATTAGAAACAATAATATCAATTTCACCATAACCGGTTACTCCACAAGCAAAATAAGCCCCCACAGAAGGAACCAGATAAACATTACTCATTACCGGAATACGATAACCGACCATTAAAGGAATCTCAATATAGCCCAAATGAATATCGGCCTGTCTCAATTCGCAGGAATAATTATACCCATCCCACAACCCGGAAGCACCCTTACTCGAATAATACAAACCCGATTGTAACGTGATTCCATTATTAAACAAATAATCGGCAGATAATCCTCCCGCAACATCCACATTATGACCATTAGCTATAATAGCCAAAGAAGAAACATTCATACCAATTTCTGCTCCTAAACGAACCTGGGCACTCATCTTCACCACGCTCATGCAAACGAGCATACTCAAAATACAGAATTTAATATTCATACTGACTCTTTTATATGATTAACAAATAAATAATTAGTTACAAAGTTGATTCTCACCATCAAGTACTAGAAGATATGTATTCTCATACTTACATAGGTATTTGAAACAAATGTATGTGCTAATCATTAAAAAAACAGTAAAAACCCCCAATCTTCAATAGTCTACCTATTATTGATTATCAAACACTTAAAAACACATATATAGACAACCAACAACCTAATTTGCTAAATATCAAATATTTACAAAATATTCATATAATGATAATTCTTTTTCTATATTTCCTAACTTTTGGCGTACACGGAACCTACGTTTACTTACAGATTCCGGATTTATATTTAGCAATATAGATTCTGCTCTTATGTCTAATTCCAAAAAAGATAAATAACAATATTGCAATTCTGCCGGACTCAGTCCATAATCATTATTAATTATGAAATTACTAAATGAAGTATATATTTGATTTATTACATTTTTCAAACTAACCCAATCTTTATCACTCAATGGAGATCCTTTTCCTGGAATTACTTTCAATGATAGTTTCGTTATTTTATTTACAATCGGCGACGATAGTAATTTTTCTCTTCGTAAGAGAATCAATTCATTTTGAATTTCCGTAATATTACTCTTCAATTTATCCAGTATCTGCTCATTGTGTTCCAACGAGCCTTGTAAAGATAATTCACCTTTCATTCTGTTCAGTTCTGAAGATAATTCATATATCTTCATATCATTCTGCTTCAATTTGATTTCCTGCTCATATAGTTTATCATTCCTCAATTTACTTCTATACTGATAAACTATGAATAGAATCAAACAAATAATAACAATCAGTATCAAAATAATAATGTCAACTAAATTTGTTATGCGCAATTGATTATTCTCGTTTAATAACATTACATGGTTATATCTTTTTTCTGCATCTAATATATCCAAATGAATAGTTGAATTATAAATAGAATCAACTTTTTCTACATACTGTTCCAAAATAGATAAAGCTAGTTCCGAATTATTAGATCTTTTCTCTAATTCATGTTCAAGATATAAAGATGAAATTGGAGTATATTGATTTATTATAGGTATTGTTCTTGATTTATTCAAATACCAACGAGCTTTATCAAGATTACCCATATCCATATATAAGCTACTTAATGCTAAAAAATTTGGTGCACTATCTAAAGAATCTGTATCCAACGCCTTTAAAAGATAAGTTTCTGCCTTAAGCGTATCACCTAATATTCCATATATATTTCCAAGTCCATTCGAAATAGCAGAAATAGCACCCGAATCTTGTAAACAAACAACAATGGAATCAGCTTTCAATAAATATTCCAATGCCAATGAACAAGAGTCCTCAAACGCCAATGTTTGTGCCATAAACTTCAATGCCAACGCATAACTTCTCTTATTATCGGCTTTCAAAAAATAATCAGCAGATTGGTTATACTTATCAAGAGTTTCCTGAAAGAATCCTTTCAATTCATATAAATCCCCCATATAAGAACAAATATACCCAGCCACATTATACTCCTTTGCCCTTTCAGCTATATCCAGCGCCTGTGCATAAGCATCCATCGCTTTCATATATTCACTATCTTCTACGTATGATCGTCCTAAGAATAAACCGATCTGTGCCTGTTCATAAGGTGTTCCATGTTTTTCGTACCAGGTTCGTGCACGTAATAATTGAGATACATACGGCATGTCTTCATGCACTTTATCGGCTGCTTTTCCATACAACATACACCAGCGGGCTAATAACTTATCACTCAAGTTATCAGCCATAGTTATGCTATCCAACAACAGATAAGCGCTATCCGGTTTTATTTCTAACAAAGCTTCAGCGTCATTTATCAATTGGCGTTCAGTCGATTCATTTCGACAACTTGTAAAAAACGTAATCAAAAGAAATAACAGGTAGAATATATTTTTCATAGGATGCCACATTATAACATCGCAATATTAGTCAATAAAAAAAGAACGACAAAGAATATATAACAAAAATTTACAATATAGCCGAAGGGATTTCAATTACCCTACATACTAAATCCAATTACATGCCGAGGAAATCAGTGGTTGATATTTATCAACCGAATGGCCGACAATTGTCAACCGTATGGTTGATAAATATGAGCCAAGCGGCTGACAATTATCAGCCATTAAAAAGTGCCGTATAAATATACTAAAACAAAGGATACATTCTACTGAACATTAGTGTTTTATTTTACAAATAACATAACCCTGTTGTTTTTTAATTACATTTGCATCTACAACCCAAAAATCTAAGTTATGGCACAATCAGGAAGGCTACTCTCACTGGATGTAATGAGAGGTATTACTATTGCAGGAATGATCATGGTAAACAACCCCGGAACATGGGATTATGTATATGCACCACTCCGCCACGCATCATGGAACGGCTTGACACCGACCGACCTGGTATTTCCGTTCTTTATGTTCATCATGGGAGTTTCCATGTTCTTTTCATTACGGAAATACAATTTCAAATTATCCAAAGAAAGCGTTACGAAAATATTGAAGCGCACTGTGTTGATCTTCCTGGTCGGATTCGGATTGAATTTATTCTCACATATATGTTACAACGGATTCACTCATTTTGAGAATCTTCGTATCCTCGGAGTAATGCAGCGCTTGGCACTGGCTTATGGTGCAGGTTCACTGATCGGACTGGCCATTAATCACAAATACATCTGGCAAACGGCAGCCGGTATCCTGATCGTTTATTGGATGCTTCTTACTTTCACCGGAAGTACGACACTATCGGAAGACAATATTATTGCGGTTGTAGACCGTCTCTTGTTTGGCAATACACATATGTACCATGATTACCTGGCAGACGGGACACGTATAGCTTTCGATCCGGAAGGACTGTTAAGTTGTGTGGGGAGCATCGGACATGTCCTGTTAGGGTTTTATGCCGGTAAAATAATTCTGGACAGTAAAAAGAATAATGAACAGATCATCCGGAACCTGTTTATATTCGGAGCGATCATCCTGTTCCTGGGATTTTTGTTAAGTTACGGTTGTCCGATCAATAAAAAATTATGGAGCAGCACATTCGTACTAACCACCTGTGGATTCGGATCATTGTTCCTTGCCTTACTGATCTGGATCATCGATATCAACGGTAAAAAGAAATGGTCACTATTCTTCGAGTCGTTCGGGATCAATCCGTTATATCTTTATGTACAAGCCGCTATTTTGGCTACCATATTCGATAAATGCGGAATAACATCCTATATTTATACCGATATACTGGTGCCTCTGTTCGGTAATTTCGGAGGTTCGCTGGTATGGGCCATTCTTTTTGTCATATTGAACTGGATTCCGGGATATTGGTTATATAAGAAACATATCTATATCAAATTATAATGAATTGTAACAAGTTATTCCGTCATAGCATTTATATAAGTATTATCAGTTTTTTCCTGTTTCATGCAGGTGAAATGAAATCGCAGATAAGCGAAGGAGGGAAGCCGTCCAGTTTCAATTATCGAAATATGTTGAAAAGTGAACAGCCGGCTGTTCAGATTCCTGTAAATTTCAGTGTGGAAGACCTGATTGCAGTCGACGAATGGCGGGTGAGCCAGGGGGCACCTTTAACTGTTTCTACTTTAATAGATACGGATCTGAATATCAATAATTCCGGAAAGTGGATCACACTGCCCGGAGGGGAAAAGGTATGGCAGCTCCATCTGCAAGCAAAAGGAGCAATTGCCTTAATGTTATATTACGACGAATTCTACATTCCGGAAGGCGGAAAACTATTTATTTATAATGCTGATAAAACTCATCTGTTAGGAGCCTATACATCACAAAGCAATCCGGGAGGAAAAATATTTGCCACAGAATTTGTAGCTGGTGATGATCTTACGCTTGAATATGAACCAGCTGCATCCGGTGATAAAGCCGGAATAGCCATTAGCCAGGTAGGCTATGGATACAATCATTTAACCGTATCCGGCAGTTTACGAAATACTGGTCCGGGAACTTCCGGTTCCTGTATGGTTAATATAAATTGTGAAGAAGGAGAGGAGTGGCAAACTGAAAAGAACGGGGTTTGCCAGATGGTAGAAAAAATAGGAAAAGCAGGATATCTTTGTTCCGGTTCCCTGATAAATAATACGGCTAAAGATATGAAACCTTATATCTTATCTGCTTTCCATTGTACGGAACATCAGGATAACGGGCAAATAGCTTCAGCAGAGGATCTGAACCAATGGGTATTCTATTTTCATTTCGAACAGACTGGATGTGAAAGCACTTCACCGGTTGCCGATCATAAAACAATGGTCGGATGCAGCCGCATCGTGAGTATTCCGATAGATGGAGGTTCCGACGGCCTATTATTATTGCTGAACGGGAAGATCCCTCAGGATTATAATGTTTATTTCAACGGATGGGACCGAAGTGATCTACCTGCTTCATCAGGAGTAAACATTCATCATCCTTCAGGTGATTATATGAAAATATCCACATTTGGCAATCGCCCGGTAGAAACAATGACCTGGAATACTACCGGCGCTCCTGATGCCCACTGGAATATTATTTTCGATAAGACCCTCAATGGACATTCCATAACGGAAGGCGGCTCTTCCGGTTCACCGCTTTTCAACGAGAATAAACAGATAGTCGGAACATTAAGCGGCGGAAATTCCACCTGTCGCCAGACAACCGGTAATAATCTATATGGCAAATTATCTTATCACTGGGATAAATACAGCCAAGCTGACACCGGACGGATGGATATATGGCTGGATCCCCTGAACACGGGCACCACAGTGCTTCCGGGTTTATCGCAAACAGGAGAAGAAGGAAACCTGATCAATTACAAATCGCCGACAGATGTAACAGCCGGGGTTGTTTCTTCCAAAGATGTCCTTATACAGTGGAGTGCTCCCATATATAGCCAAACAATTGGGTGGGGAACACAAAGCTCATACAAACAGCTCGGATACCAAGGTTCTCCTTTTTATTTCGGTCAACGTTGGGAGCCTGAAGACCTGGGAAATATGCATAAAAAGACACTGACGAATGTTAAATTCATCCCTGCTTACAATGTCAACTATGCTATTTATATCAAGCAGGGAGAACGTACATATCAACAGGAAGTAGGCAATACGACAGCTAACAGATCGAATACGGTAGAGTTAAAAACACCATATACTATCGATGCCGGCCAGGAACTGATCATTTCCATATATGCCAGAAAATATAACCGATCGGCTTATCCCGCTTTTATAGATAAAGGACCGGCTATTAATGGAAAAGGTAATTTAGTATCGTTCGACGGAAACAAATGGGAATATTTACTAAATGAAGAAAATGATAATAATTTTATCATCTCCGCAACTATCACTTCCGAAGAAGGTAAATTAACGGAACTCCGGTCTACGACAACACAACCTATTACGGCATTCCCCGTTGTCACGGGATATAACATCTATAAAAATCAGATAAAACAGGCAACAGTTCCGGCTTCAACATTACAATTTACAGACAAAAATGTGATTTCAGGTATCCATAATTACAGTGTTTCAGCTCTTTATGATTCAAAAGAAAGTAAAGCAACCCCGGCTGTGGCAGAAGTAAAAGTAAGTTCTGAAAGCATATCGGCTAAGGAAGAGATAAATATCAGCCCTGCCATATTCAGAGACCGGATACATATAATAAATTATCAGCAGATCAAATACATAGATATTTATTCCGCCGACGGAAAAATGATCCGGAAAATAAATAATCCGACAGAATGGATAGATGCGGGAAATATACCCTCGGGTGTTTATTTCTTTAAGCTGGTTACGGATAAGGCGGTTAAAACGATCCGCACTATTAAAATAGATTAATATTACTTTTCTCTTGAAAGAAAAGTAACCAAAAGTTCAAGGCCTCAGCTGGCGAGCGTAAAGCGCAGCAGCCGGAGTGAGCGGCCGGAGCATCCGCTGTTTGAGCGAAGCGAGTTCGGAGGCGACAGCGAACGCAGGATGCGGAGTAGCGAGGCAGATGCAGCCTTGATTTTTTGATTACTTTTGGATCAAGCCAAAAGTAAGTACAATCAATAGGAAACTGTTACATCAAATCCTTCTTCCCGAACCCGGTCTGCTATTGCATCCAAAGCCTCCTTGGATACCTTTCTAAGTCCTTTCAAAGGTGTTTCACGATCGATAGTATAGATCATAACTTGTTTCGGTTTTATTTTCTTCAATGCATCGATCCAACCTTTTATCTCCTCTTCAGTAGTATTATCAACCGACTTACCATCTATTTCACCTTGCAGGAACATGGTCTGGATAATCAGGTTTCCGTTGAAACGGCATAATTGCTCCAACAATCTCTCGAACGTAAAAGCCGGGGAATTCGGAACATTCAGCTGTTGTATCCGGCTATCGAGTACGGAATCGAGCTTAAGTATATTATCCTCGATCTTATTCAATGCCCGGAATACACCTTCTTTATGAAGCATAGTCGAATTTGACAGTACAGCGATTTTGGCATTTGGAAAGTAACGGTTACGGGTAGCGATCGTATCTTCTATGATACCTTCGAATTCCGGATGCATCGTCGGTTCACCATTGCCTGCAAAGGTGATCACATCAGGAGCTATCCCTTCTTTTTGCATAGCCAATAACTTTTCTTCCAGAGCGATTTTTACTTCTTCACGAACCGGTAGTTTGGTGTGTGTACGACGCTCACCATTCAAACCACACTCGCAATAAATGCAATCGAAAGAACAAAGTTTACCGTCGACAGGAAGCAGGTTCATACCCAAAGAAACACCCAGACGCCGACTGTGTATCGGACCGAACACTATTTTATCAAAAAGAATCGTTGACATAACTATATAATTTATCCATTAAGTTCTTTATATAACAAAGAACATCGCAATATTACCAGTTTTACGGACACAAAGCTACAAAAGAGCTTATAATAACCAATGAAGAAATACATAAAAATCAGACAATCACTTATCCTTTAATAAAATATAATTTATTATTAATTAAACAGTCAATAAACTATGTTTCACTACTTTTGCGACCAGTACAATCGTACATCAGCGATATTTATTACAGAAAGCGTCCGGCTTTATTCTTTTCAATTTATATTTCATAATTTACAGTATTAATTAACTCGCTATTATTTCACATTTGTCTATTCATAGGCAAGTCGTGTATATATTAGCGTGTCTGATTGTATGCAGTAAATTGTGATAATAGGTTATTGGAATAACGATAGGTTCGGTCAATTCCTGCGTTTTCTCTTATAATAATTGCCACTTCAGGGAATCAGTGGCAGCAATATATTATATTGTGCTGTTTAATTCTATCGAATTCATCGTTTTCCTACCAATCGTATTTATACTGTATTGGTCGGCAAATAAGAATTTAAAATGGCAGAACCTTCTTGTTGTGATAGCCAGCTACGTTTTTTACGGCTGGTGGGATATCCGTTTTCTTTTTCTTATCATACTGACCAGCTCTTTCTGTTTTATCAGCGGAATTCTTATTGAACGGACTGAAGGTAACCGTAAAAAACAAAAAGTGATCAATACGATCAATATTTTACTCAACCTGGGTATCCTGGGTACTTTTAAATATTTTAATTTCTTTAGTGCCAATCTGAAAACAGCATTACATACATTAGGCTTCGAACCCGACTGGATCACATTAGACATACTTTTACCTGTCGGTATAAGTTTTTATACATTACAGGCACTTAGTTACAGCATCGACGTATATCAAAAGAAAATATCAGCCTGCCATGATCCGGTGGCATTTTTTGCTTTTGTCAGTTTCTTCCCACAGTTGGTAGCAGGTCCGATAGAAAGAGCTACCAGCTTGTTACCTCAGTTTTATAAACGGCGTAGATTCGATTATCATAAAGCAATAGACGGCTGCCAACAAATGTTGTGGGGATTTTTCAAGAAGATGATAATAGCAGACAATTGCGCGATAGCTGTTAATGAGATATGGAGCACTTATCAATATCAGAGTGGTTTTACACTTTTACTGGGAGCTTTTTTATTCACTTTCCAGATATATGGGGATTTTTCCGGTTATTCAGACATTGCTATCGGTTGCTCCCGGTTATTCGGGATCAATTTGATGAAGAACTTCAACTATCCCTATTTTTCAAGAGACATTTCTGAATTCTGGAGACGCTGGCATATATCGTTAAGTACCTGGTTTCGCGATTATATCTATATTCCGTTAGGAGGAAGCCGGTGTAAAAAGACTAAAGCGATTCGAAATACTTTTATTATATTCATTATCAGCGGTCTTTGGCATGGAGCCAACTGGACATTCGTTGCATGGGGAATCTATCATGCTTTACTTTTCATTCCCCTTTTATTACTCAATAAAAACAGGACATATACCGGGAACATTGCTGCTGAGGGTAAATATTTACCTTCTCTAAAAGAAGTTGCACAAATACTAGGTACATTCTTATTGGTTCTCATCGGATGGATCATTTTCAGAGCAAATGATATCAGCGAAGCATTCGATTATTTGTCACATCTTTTTTCGCCTTCCTTATTTGAAATATCTTTTCTATATGGTAAAAAGGCTCTGATATATTGTTTATTACTTTTTATTGTAGAATGGTTTCAACGGGAGAAAGATCATGGTCTGCAAATAAACAGGAATGTAAAATCACCCGTGATCCGGTGGAGTATTTATTATATCCTGATCTTTATAATTATCCTTCTGCAAGGCACTCCGGCTAATTTTATTTACTTTCAATTCTAACCGTTATGAAGAAGTTTATAAAACAATTGATCGTCTTCCTTATTCCTCTACTGATAATATTCACCCTACTGGAATATGCCATCAGGCAAATTCCCAATACCTACAAATACAAAAATGAATGGATGCTGCAACATGCAAACAGCTTAAATACACTTATATTAGGTAATTCACATTGTATGTCAGGAGTTAACCCTTTCTTCTTTACTAATGCTTTTAACTTTGCAAACTCATCACAGGATCTGGAACGCGACTATTTCATATTGACTAAATATGATAATCTATATACCGGATTAAAATATGTAATCCTGTCTTTTTCGTATTGTACGCTTCAGGACAAGATGGAATATGTTGATAAGTCCCGTTTAAAATATTATGGTATTTATATGGGATATGATAAATATAAATACAGCGTAGAAATCACCAGCAGCATTACTTATGAAAAAATAAAAGAATATTTAAAGGGAAACACCTCACAATGTTCTCCACTGGGATTCAGAGTCAACAAAGCTTTTAAAGACAATTTGGATATAAGCGGCATAAAAGCAGCCAAACGACATACTATGAACAACCAGGAAGGCTTAGCTGATAACCTTCGATTTCTGGATAAAATAATCCGGTTTTGTGAAAATAAGCAGATAAAACTAATTCTAGTTACCACACCAACCTATCCCAGTTATTACAACTATTTAAATGAAGACCAACTCTATTTACTGTTCTCTACAGCAAAAGAGATAGTAAACAACCACGAAAATGTTCTCTACCTCAATTACCTGAAAGACGACAGATTCGGTGATAATGATTTCAACGACGGTGACCATTTATCAGAGCAAGGGGCTGAAAAGTTTACCAACATATTAAAAGACTCCATCGACCATATCCTAAAAACAGAATTATAAAAACAGATTTAAAACTTATACCTGAGAAGCACATATACATCTGTTTTGTTATGCCCTTCTATTTCTTCCTGATCCGTACCTATCAAATCCCGATCGGCATAATAAGTATGGGCCAGCTTTGCAGAAAGAGATAGCTTATCCAGTATGTTCCATCGGAAAGAGAAAGATAACCTGATTCCTTTTCCGTAAAAAGAAGGCATATTGAAAGCATAAAGAATATTCTTTTCATACGAATTGATACGGCTATAATAATCATCCGTATGAAAATAACCAATATAAAAATCAGACTGAAGAGGAAATGAAGAAGATTTCCAACCTATACTTTGTGAAATCATCCACCCAAGACTTTGTTTGCCCTGTTGTTCATCGTAATAAACAGCATCTGCAGATGTTTTCAACACCCATGCAGGTTGTAAACCATATAACAATTGAAGACGGAAACGTTGTTGGGAATAAGGTAGTACACTTCGTGTCGATTCATTTTCTACAGTCTGGTTCTTTTCTTTCTTCCTATACTTATAACGAAAGTAGGTACTAAAATTCTTTCCTGAATTATAATCCAACTGAGCCATATATTCCTGTCCGGAAGAAGGTGAATCTATTCCATATTTCAACCAGGGGAAACGAAACAAGTCGGCATACAACGATAATTTAAAATGGGCGAACGGTGTCCATTGCATCCCTGTATAAACACCTTGCTCATTCTGCACAGTAGAATTCTGACTGAAAGCACTTCCGAAAAAAGCCTGATAACGCCTATCGTAATAACGATGAAGCAGCAATAACGATAAATAAGAAACAGGTGTCAGTTGAAACGCATTTAATGTAGCTACAGCTTTATTTGAAGATAAGGCTGTTTCACCATAAAATTTAAGTTTATTCGTTTTCAACATATAATCCACACTGATGTTCATATTACTGTTTCCACGGAAATAGAAAAGGTTATAAGGTTTCGGATCAGGTTGTATATCGTATTTTCCAAAAGAATAGGAGAGGGCTGTTATACCGATGGCAAGATTAGAAGTTGCATAGCGTACATTCCCACCGTATGTCTGCATAGGAACAGTATGTTTTTTATTCCAATCACGTTCTAACCGGTGCAAACCATCGGTTTTAAACGAACTTACTTCGTAGTTATCAACACCCGCATCCAGCTTTCTGAAAGAATAAAAGAAACTGATATCCAAATCTTTAATCGAAACGGTAGAAGCTACTCCACGAAAGTAATCATTCTCATTCGTTGAAAAATGCCGGCGAAATCCATTCGTACGTCTTTCCGCCTGAGTCACAATAGAACTCCGACCCGGAGAAAAATCACTATTGATAACCAAACCTTGTCCGAAAGAAACTTTGTAATCACCGACTGCAAAGCTTTTCAACCATTTGTTTATATCTTTCAAAAATAGATGTGCCGAATAATAATCATACCCTTTATGATATTCATTCCAAAAAGGTTCACCGGCATCTTTCTCCGCTACAATTCCAAACTGGAGCCTTTCATCGAATGCATAAGAATAACGAAGGGAGTGATAGAAAGGTTCACCCAGATATTTCCGGTTCGGATATTGCTGTAAAATACTATCCGGATATGAACAATATCCTTTTTTCTGTTGAAAACATTGATCATATTTGATTTGCAATTCATTAGAACTATACTTCAACATGTTTTTAACAGTAAAAGGACGTTTATCAACAGAAATCTCTCCGATATAAACAAAAGGAAGTAACAAAGATATTGTCTGAAAATCCAACTCTTCAATATTCTTCAGTTCATAAAGCGTAACCAGTTTACCATATTTTTTGCGGTAAGAGATAATCCGTTCAATCTGCTGATCGGATAAAAAAGGCAAGCGGGTTAATTCTTCCCTAGTAACACTGTTTAGTTCAAAAGGATGTTCAGCCAGATATGAAAGATCGGAATAAAGATTTTCAATCCGGCCATCATCATCTGTTTCGGAAGCCATTTCTTCTATGTATTCCATCCACTTATCAACAGAATAAATGTTCTGACTATTAATATTATAACTGTTTATCAACATATATACCAACAGAGTTATAAACGACTTTTTCATAGTTATATAATTTAAAAAGAATACTTCAAACCTATCCCTGTACTAATACCCAACACCGGATGATACACAGTTGCCACATCTACAGTGAAACAGGAAAAGCGATATCCTACACCAAGAGTGGGCAGGAGGGGAGTTGCTTTGATTCCTGCCCGTACATAAAACTGTTTATATAATTGATATTCCAAACCGGCACAACCTGTTAAAGTAGCCTGTTTATTCGTCTCCAGATTCCCTACTATCAACAGGCTGTTAATTACTTCCCATTGAAAACCTATCTGTATAGAATAACTCATAAAATAGTTAGTATCAATATCTTCCTTTTTTATAGCGACAGACGGTAAATCCATTATCAACATACCGATCAACAGCTTTTCAACCGGAGAATAAATAATACCGATGTCGGTCGATAAGTACTGTGGATGTTTCTCTGTCAACTCTGTCTGTATTATTGAATACTGGATACTTATACCGATATTCCATTTTTCATTCAAAGACTTTCCAAGGAAAAGCCGGAACATACTTTCCCTGTATCGATCATAACCGAAAGAAGAGATATTAACACCGATTGGAAGAAAGGTGACAGGATAAGAAAATGAAAGGTTAATAACTCCCAGTTCTTTTAGTCCGTAGCGATTAAAATAGCTGATATCTAAACTTTTAGAACTTTTCCGACCGATCAGTGCCGGATTAAAAAGAAAAGATTGGGTAATGCCACATTCTCCCATTCCCATGCTACGCATATCGGGCAAACGTAAGTTATTAACAGCATATAAACAGGGGAAAACTCCCGATAACAGGGATAGAATCAATAGTTTCATAGATAAGATATTTTTGGTTGTTAATTTATAAGCACATATAGAATGCTACTAATAATATTCAATGTCCATAGCTAATTCGTTTTGTTATTAATAAGAATTCCTGCAAATATAACGATTCTTATTAATCCGGCAACTTATTAACAAGTAAATCATCATTTCCATATAATTAGTCAAATTCTGTAAAACCGGTACAGACTATCGGTAAATCACCTACTTTTGTAGCTTATGATGAAAGTAAGATGGTATAAGATTGTTGTTTTGTTTTTACTCTGTGTCACAGCCGGTCAGGCACAGAAACTGAAAATAAACACACTTCCCGAAGGAGTACAAAGAGCTTATCTGGATGGGAAGGATACCATTGCTGTTGTCAATCTCCAGGAAGTATTTATTTTTCCTCAGATGCGTTTCAAGAACAACCGGGAACAACAAAAGTATAATAAACTGGTTCGAGACGTAAAACGCACATTACCTTATGCTAAAATGGTATATGAAACCCTGATCGAAACCTATGAATATATGGAAACACTTCCTAATGATAAGGCTCGTCAGGAACATCTGAAACGTATGGAAAAGGATTTGTTCAAAGAATATAAACCGGAACTTAAAAAGCTGACATTCTCACAAGGTAAACTACTTATCAAACTGATCGACAGGGAATGTAACCAATCAAGTTATAACCTGTTGAAAGCTTACCTGGGAGGTTTCAGAGCAGGCTTCTGGAATTTGTTTGCCGGTATGTTCGGAGCCAGCCTGAAATCGGAATACGACCCGAAAGGAAAAGATGCCATGACCGAACGGGTCGTTATTATGGTTGAAAGAGGATTAATCTGATAACTGTTTAAAGAAATCCCAGATAACGATCCCTGTCGTTACCGATACATTTAATGAATGTTTAGTTCCGTATTGGGGTATTTCAATACACATATCACAGTTATCAACAACAGATTGTTGAACACCTTTTACTTCGTTTCCCATGATAACTGCATATTTTTTATCCTTGTCTAACAGTAGTTTATCCAGCATAACACTACCTTCTGCCTGTTCTACTGCACAAACAGTATACCCTTGTTGCTTCAGGTTATCAACAGCGTCGTGTGTATCTTCAAAATATTTCCATTCCACCGTATCTTCAGCTCCCAAAGCAGTCTTATGGATCTCCGCATGAGGCGGACAAGCCGTGATACCGCACAAGTAAATAGCCTCTACCTTGAAAGCATCCGACGTACGGAAAACGGATCCGACGTTATTCAGACTCCTAACATGGTCAAGCACAACAATTAAAGGTATCTTCTTACTCTCTTTAAAAGCCTCCGGGGTGAGGCGGTTCATTTCTGTTATTTTCAGTTTACGCATAGCTCTTTTCTTTGCCTGCAAAAGTAGCTAATTAATGTGGATATGCCGTTGAAAAGGTATTGATAAGTAGTGAACACAAAATGAAAAAAAGTTCTTGCTTTATTCAAATACTTACTTATACTCCTCCTCATTTCAAACACGCAACATTTATAACCCATTATTTATTACGAGCTATTAACAGCAGTTATACACGTATCAACACCCATCAACAGGAACAAACTTTTTCACACAACCAGTTATCAACATAAAACTAATAAAGTCTATAAACAAAAGGAAAACAGAAGTAAAGCTATATTTTATGCTGTTAGTATCGTCTTGATAAGCGGTTCATATACTTTAATAACTCCTCAAACAAATATTGTAACGAAAATGTATTAACTGTTTCAACAGGATATCATATACATCATATTTTATTTTTAAATTAAAGATTAATATTAATATAATATATAATTGTGGATAACGTAAGAAAGGGGATTACGGAAGGATACAGTTACAAAGGATTATCTTTGCAATAACGTTTCACCTGTCACGGCTTCCACCTACTTGAATATAATTCTTTTATGGTGACATGTCTTTACAAAGGTTCCATAAGCACCGGGCGGTAAACCGACAGGCACTGCTTTTAGGTTCGGTAAGCACCGGCTGAAAAAGACAGGTCTTTTGTTTTTAAATGTCCCGTCTTTTAAAGACAAAAGTCCTGTCTTAACATTTTAAAAGACCTGTCTTTTAAATGTGAAACGTCTGCCGTCACAGCAACTGTCTATATGCCAATGTGCTGCATTGCTTGTGACAGGTGAAACGTATGTGTGTGAATCTCGTGTGGATATCCTGTGAACAGGTGGTTGGTAAGTGCTGATAAAAAACTCTTGCTTTTCTCGATTGAGATATCGGATAAGAGATTTATTATGACGGCCAATAAATAGGGAAGCTTCTTTCCCCTTTCTTTTAAAGATTGTTTTGCACTGCTTTAGATGGCTGAAATAAATAAAGTTTTTACCTTTGCACATTATCAACATAGAGTTGATAAGTATAGTAAAATAAAGATTATCAGCTATAAAAGTAGATGATAACTTTGTTGATATACTATTTATATCCTCATAAGGAGGAAAGGGCGATTAAAATATGAACCATTTTAACAGGATATTATATACATCCTATTTATCTTTAGAATTAAATTAAGAATAATATAATAGATAAACTATGTTGACAAATCAATCGATCGGATATATGGATGCACCGGTACCTAAAGACATAGATCTGAAGGAAGCCATTGATAAACTCCGTAAGGAAAAGAATGCCGTTATCCTTGCGCATTATTATCAGACCGGCGATATACAGGATATAGCAGATTTCGTGGGAGACAGTCTGGCGTTGGCTCAATGGGCTGCTAAAACAACAGCGGATATTATTGTTCTCTGTGGTGTTCATTTTATGGGTGAAACGGCTAAGATCCTATGTCCGGACAAGAAAGTATTGGTTCCTGATCTGAATGCCGGTTGTTCACTGGCCGATAGTTGCCCGGCTCCTGAGTTTGCTGAATTTGTAAAACAACATCCGGATCATGTGGTTATTTCATATGTCAATACAACAGCTGCGGTAAAAGCGGTAACAGATGTGGTGGTAACTTCCACCAATGCCCGTCAGATCGTTGAAAGTTTTCCGGAAGGAACAAAAATGATCTTCGGTCCGGACCGGAACCTGGGTAATTACATAAATAGTATTACCGGACGTAATATGTTACTCTGGAATGGTGCCTGTCATGTGCATGAACAATTTTCACTGGAAAAGATACTGGAATTGAAGGAACAGTATCCGGATGCGGAAGTGATCACTCACCCGGAGTGTAAACAACCCGTTATACAGGTGTCAGACTTCGTAGGTTCGACTGCCGCTCTTTTGAAGCACACTATCAAGTCAGACAAGAAACAGTTCATTGTAGCGACGGAAAGCGGCGTTATTCACGAAATGCGTAAAAAGAGCCCGGAGAAAGAGTTTATTCCGGCTCCTCCCAACGACAGTACATGTGCTTGCAACGAATGTAATTTCATGCGGCTGAATACGATGGAAAAGTTGTATAACTGTTTGAAATTTGAAATGCCGGAGATATTTGTCGACGAGGAAGTACAGAAGAAGGCTATTAAACCGATTCGTAAGATGTTGGAGATTTCTGAAAAATTAGGTTTGTAACATATAGGCTGTCCCATCATTCATAGAACAGAACAAGATGTTATTTAATTCAATAGAGTTTTTGATTTATCTTCCGGTAGTATTCTTACTATATTGGTTTGTTTTCAACAGGAAGATAAAATTACAAAACTTATTTATCGTCATTGTAAGCTATCTGTTTTATGGATGGTGGGACTGGCGTTTTCTTATACTTATTGCCTTTACATCTTTTTGCAGCTGGTTGAGTGGTGTTGCTATTGCAAAAGTACGGGAAGGCAACGATTCATTATCTGAAGATACCTTATCTGTACAAAAGAAATGCAGATGGATAACCGGGATTAATATTTTCCTGAATTTGGTTATTCTTGGATTTTTCAAATACTTTAATTTCTTTGTTGATAACTTTGTGGAAGCTTTTTCCCTATTGGGAATCACCTTACACAAATCGACTTTGCAGATCATTCTTCCGGTAGGTATCAGTTTTTATACGTTCCAGGCTTTGAGTTACACAATAGATGTGTACAGGAGAAGGTTGGAACCGACAAAAGATATAGTGGCTTTCTTTGCTTTCGTCAGTTTTTTTCCACAGTTGGTTGCCGGGCCTATCGAAAGAGCTACCAATTTACTGGTTCAGTTTTATAAGCCGCGTAAGTTTACTTATGACTATGCCGTAGATGGTATGCGTCAGATCTTATGGGGTTTTTTTAAAAAGATGGTGATTGCCGATAACTGTGCATTGGTTGTGAACGATGTATTCGGTAATTATTCGAATTATTCTGCCAGTACATTGGTTCTGGGTGCTTTTTTATTTGCTTTCCAGATATATGGTGATTTTTCGGGGTATTCGGATATTGCCATCGGGACAGCTAAATTATTTGGTATAACATTGAAGCAAAACTTCCATTATCCTTATTTTTCAAGAAATATTATCGAATTCTGGCGCAGGTGGCATATATCGTTGAATACCTGGTTTGTGGATTATGTATATATTCCTTTGGGCGGTAGCAGGGAAGGACAATATAAACATATACGTAATATTCTGGTTATATTTTTCCTGAGCGGATTGTGGCATGGAGCAAACTGGACATTCATTACCTGGGGAATCTATCATGGACTATTATTTGTACCTTTGTTATTATTGAGTAAGAAGAAACAGGGTGATTCGCCTATATTTCCTTCTGTTATTTCAATGTTGATCACTTTCGGGTTCGTTACCCTGGGGTGGATTGTGTTCAGGGCAGAAACGCTCTCTATTGCGTTTAATTATATCGGTGATATATTTTCACCTTCTTTGTTGAGGGTTCCCAAGGTTAGCGGAGCTAATAATGTGACGGCCATGTTATCGTTGGTATTTATAGGTATTCTGTTAGTCGTGGAATGGGTGAACAGGAATAAGCCTTTCGGATTGGATATACAGAACATAAAAAGTTCATTTGTCCGGTACTCAATTTATGCCGGCATACTCTTTTCGATTTATTTCTTCGGTGCTGATTCTTCTAATTTTATTTATTTTCAATTCTAAGAAATTATGGAACTGACAGGGAAACAGATAAAGAGGATATTCTTTTTTCTATTATTTATAGTCGTTTTGATGGTTGGTTTGAATGGGGTAACTCCTTACTTCTTCAGGATGCTTCCTAATGATTATGCCCGTACCAAACTTATACTGAATACAATAAAAGATCCGGAACAGGCTCCGGAGATTGTTATTTTCGGTAATAGCAGGGGGATGAGTGGAGTAGATGGCTATATGTTGGAAAAAGAGTTGAGCGATCATCCTGTCGTATATAGTTTTACTTCGACCGGACAGATGCTGAGTGAGAGTGCTTTATATTATTCTTCATTGCCGCCTTCTGTCAGAACGGTTATTCAGTGTCTCGATATAGATGTTCTGTCCAAGCCGGTCGATATGGATATACCTAATCAGGTGGCTTTGCATATGTATGGCTATAAGATGGATGACCGGACGAAATTGTTAGTACCTGGTTTATATGATGAATTGAGTAAATCGGATTGGTATTATAATTATAAAGCCAGGAATTGTTTGTTTTCGGGATTCTCATTCGTACTTCGTAATCTATTGGACGATGATGCACCGGAAAGTTCTATCGACAATGAATTACGTTATCCTGCTGCTCAGGCCTCTTACAGAAATGAAGCTGTTTATCAGCGTGGCCTGGACGAACAAAACAAACAAAATAAGTTTGAAGCGTATAGGATAACTCCTGAATGGAAACGATTGATAGAGGAGTCTTATTCTTTTTTCAAAGCAAAGAATATTCAATATTATCTGGTGTTGATGCCGTATAATCCTGATATTATATCAGCAAAAAAGACTGAAAAGCAGGAAGCTCTTCAGTCTTATATAAAAGAATTGGGGTATATCCCTTATATCGATTGTTTTGATTTGTTGGAAGCATCCGATTTTTACGATGCAATCCATCCGAATGACAAAGGTGCCAAAAAGATAACCAATCAAATACTTATTTCACTACCATAATTTTAGTCACCACGCTTTCTTTGGCTTCGGGTGTTGCTGAGAATACAAGATAAACTCCGGTTGCAACCCGGCCACCTTTTCTACTCCGGCAATCCCAGGTAAAGGTACCTCCGGCAGATTTTCCCTGGTAAATGATATTACCTTTCAGATCCGTAATTTTTACATTCGAATCATTCATTAATCCGACGATTGTTACATGGTCGTTATGTTCCGGACGAACAGGATTCGGATAAGCATATACATCCGAATAATCTTCTTTTCCTTCTGTTGCGTCGCCCATATAAGATACCAATCCTTTTTCAGTACCTATAAAAACTTCTCCGGTCAGTTGATTAATGGCTAATGAGTTTATCTGATTGGATGGGAGAGGAGAGTTGGTTGTAGTAAAATTTTCGATTGTTTCCATACCATCTTCGCTTACCAGAAATACACCGGAACTTTGTGTAGCTATCCATTTACGGTTTCCTCCGTCTACAGCGATAGCATTTATTTGTTCTCCATCAAGAAAATTATAAGGAACATCATTGATTTCATCTGCAGGACGGATAACCCGGCTACATCTTATATCTTCCAGTTTAGCTTTGGGATTGGCACAGTAAATCGGACCTCTGTTAGTTCCAATCCAGACCTGTCCGTTTTTATCTTCAGTAATGCAGAAATAACCGCTGGCATCAATCGTACCGTTGATATCGCTGAATGTTGATATAAAACGAGCTTGGTCGTCGCTTGTATCATCTATTGTTCCGCCATCATCAAAGATAAGGATACCAGATTTATATCCGTAGGGAACATTTATCCATTTACGATTATCGGAAGTGATTGTTATTTTATCTGCCAGAGGAACATTTGTAAAATTATCTGTATTAGAAAAATTGAAACTTGTCCAGGTTCCATCGGCTTTTAATACTTTGAGTACATCCTGTACTCCGCAATTAGTAGCCCATAGATTGCCATTTTTATCGAAAGTTACACTTCCAATACGTATATATCTCTGTTGTGCTCTGTCTCCACCAGTTGGATAGATTGTAGATAGTGTACTATTTTTGTGATTAAATAATTGAACATATTGATTGTCTTTGAATTCAATAATACCTTCTCCGTAAGAAGATACATAATAATGTGAGGGATCTTTGGGATCAATGGCTATTCCTGTATAGTCACTAGGATATTCAATTTTATTTTTTTCATCAGAAATAATTATTTTGATAGTAGTTTCATCTAAGTTGAACCATTTTTCATTATCATATATCATTAGTGTTCCTTGTCTAAATTTTCTATCGGTCCAACGATCTCCTCCAACAATATATAATTGATTTTCGTATGTAGTCATATAATAATTATAATTACGTTTAGGATATATCGTTTGATCGTTCAATCCTTCTACAACTACTTCATATTGATTATTTTTTTTCTGAATACCTTTTAAGCCATTGACTCCTGAAGCTATCCAAAATGTGTTGGGATCTTTGAGAGATGAAACACCATATACAATTCCTGCATTGATGACGTCTCTTTCCGTCAATGAAGAATAGATGTATAATTGAGTGTTGGTATATGGCATCAATTTATTATTTTGAAAAACCATATTAGTCAAACTATTATTTATCAACAGACTTTTGACTGTTTTATCTGCTTGTTCATAATAAATACCTTTCTTGTATTTTTGATTAGCAAAAAAACATAAGGTATTCTGAAAGAAACATATCTGACTGATACTGTCCTGGTCGAATTCGAATTCAGATGGAGCCAACTGATAAGAGTCCCATTCATTATAATCTAGTAAATTAGCATCCAACGATGCTTTCAATATGCCATTCGAAGTAGCTGCATATATGTAATTGTCGTTGATAGTTACGGAATTGACTTTCTTGTTCAATTTGTAAGTATCTTTGATTTCTTTCTTATTCGGATCCATATTAAGGACAATAATCCCGAAATCTGTTGCCAGATAAGCATATTCTTTATATAAGTATATGCTGTTAATGGTTTTATTCGTTACATTCGAATTATCAAGTAAATAAGAAAGATTATAAATGCCATAATCTCCCAACAGGTCTATATTTCCATTGCTGTAAGTAATCAATAATGTATTTACTTCAGGATTGAAGATAATATGATCTATCCCACTGTCGCTAAGCCCTGTTTGTTTGGTATAATGCTTAACACTATTATCTTCTTTACTATAACTGTATAGAGAACCGTCCGCTACAGTGAATACATGATTATTACCTTCTGCGACTTTCATTGCAATATTATATGCCAGGTAAGTATTCCATTCTCCAACACTTTTTTGGGCAATGATGGTAGAAGCGGTAACGTATATAAATATAAAAGTGTATATAATTCTTCTCATAATTTATTCTGATAATGTAGATAGAAAAGCACTTAATTTCTTTACAGCTTCAGCCCGGTGGCTGATCGTATTTTTAATATCATTTCCCATCTCGGCAAAAGTTTGTGTGTAATTATCCGGTACAAAGATCGGATCATATCCGAATCCACTTGCACCTCGTTTATCTTTCGTTATTTGACCATTTACAATTCCTTCAAATAAATACTCCTGGCCATTTAATAAGAGAGCAATAACTGTACGGAAACAAGCTTTTCGGTTTTTTATATTATTCATTTCCTGTAAAAGTTTATTCATATTTGCTTCCGAGTCATGTCCGGGACCTGCATAACGTGCAGAATAAACCCCTGGTGCATTATTTAATGCTTCCACCTCCAGGCCTGTATCGTCGGCAAAACAATCGAATCCATAATGCTCTTTTATGTATCGGGCTTTCTGAAGAGCATTTCCTTCCAGGGTATCACTTGTTTCCGGTATATCATCATGACAACCGATATCTTCCAGGCTTACTATATTTACCAGGCCGGATGTTATTTTTTGTACTTCATCCAGTTTATGTTTGTTATTAGTTGCAAATACTAATGTTTTCATACTGCTTATCAATGTATTGTTTCTATTTTTGCACAAAAATACATATCAATTCATTATCAATATGAAGAATGTGCCTGTTCATTTTTATATTTTTTCTTTAGTTGCTACTTTATTTTTAGGTATTTGTTTTACCTCTGCTGATTTTCTTACTATACCTATAGGAACGGTTAAAGACTTATTTATTATAGCTTTTCAATGGTCGGTAGTAACAATGGTACTTTATTTTATCACCATTTTATTAGCTGCTAATAAATATGTATTTGCTATAACATTTCCATTACTAACGTTGATAAGCTCGCTATTGGCCTGGTTTCGTTTTACCATGAATGCAACTTTGACTCCTATGGTATTGGATGCAGCCCTGGAGAACGACATGCGTACATCCGGGGATTTATACTCACCGGGCTTATTAGTATTTGTGCTTATAACATTCGGGATATCTATAATATTTGCAGTTTACCGGATTAAACGGGTTGTAGTTCGTCCTTCTCTTTATCCTACTCTTATAGGTGGTTTACTGTTATTTACAGTAACACGTATAAACACTATAAAATATCCTATAACAGAACGTATTCCCTTCAATGTTTATTATACTTTTATGAAATATTGGGAAGAAAAACAGATTATCAGTGAGAACAGAACAGACTTAACAGGCGGGATACAATGTAGTGATGAGGATTTGACAGTTGTTTTTGTACTGGGTGAATCGCTTCGTCCTGATCATTTGGGATTGAATGGATATGAACGAAATACGACTCCATTATTGTCAAAAGAAGATATTATATCTTACCCTTTTGTATATGCAGAACAGACATATACGAATCGGAGTGTTCCACATATATTGACTCGTGCTGATAGTACTGATTATTCGAGAGCTTATTCAGAAAAGTCTTTTATAAGTTTTTTTAATGCCTGTGATTTTTATACGGTTTGGTTAGCTAATCAGGAGGCTGCTGATACTTATGTTTATTTTATGAATGAATGTGACTCACTGATTCATGTCAATATAAATAAGTCTTCTTATGTGGTATTCGATCAATGGTTGGATGGGGATTTATTACCGCTTTTTGATAATGCTTTACAGATGGAAAATAATAAGAAACTGATTATATTACATACAATAGGTTCTCACTGGTGGTATAATTCGCATTTTATAGATGAGTTTACTCATTTCCAGCCGATAGTAAAAAGTAAAATTATCTCCTCTTGTACACAGGAAGAAATGATAAATTCATATGACAATACAATTCTGTACACAGATTATTTTTTATCTAATCTGATAGATCGTTTAAAAGATAAAAAGGCCATTCTTATATATCAGTCTGATCATGGGGAAGCACTAGGAGAAGATGGCGCTTGGTTACATGCTGCAGAAAATCCTTATACACATCAAGCGGCTTGTATGGTTTGGATGTCGCCGGAGTATAAAAAGGAACATCCGGATCATTATGAAAAAGCAAAAGAAAACTCTTTAAAACGATTCAGAACCGATTACCTTTATCACAGTATACTGGATGCCGGAGGGATCGGTTCTGAATATATTGATTACTCGTTAAGTATATTCCGCTAGGTTTTTATCTGATCAAACCCTTCTCCATATACTCCGCGGACAATGCTCTGCGAAATAAATGCCTGGTGGTCTATTTGTTTTACCAGGCGGAAGATAGATACGGATTCTGATTTCTTAGCCAGCAATACGACAACCTTGACCGGCTTTTTGGAATAACCTCCTACGCCATCAAGGATGGTACATCCACGATCCAGATCATGGATGATCCGATCGGCTATCTCATCATATTTTTGTGAGAATATGAGGAATTGTACGGATTGGCGGTTACCGTTTAACACCATGTCGAGGACATAGTTGCTAATAATCATTTCAACAAAACCGAACACGATCTTATCCACATTATGGAATAGGAAGAAAGAAGAGCTGATAATGAAGAAATCACAAAACAACAAGGCACGTCCGATGGATATGTTCTTGTATTTGTTTACAATAGCTCCGATAATATCCGTTCCTCCGGTACTTCCGTTGGCAGAAAATACCAATCCCAATCCGGCACCACAGAGGAGGGCACCAATCATAATGGCCATAAATGGCTGATCATGTAAGATCGGATTTCCTTTCAGCAACCATTCAAAAAATGACAGGGAAGCTGAAAGCGAGAATACTCCAAAGATTGTCTTTATCAGGAATTTGAATCCTAATATCTTTAGAGCGGCTAATAGTAAGACAACATTGATAACAAAGTATGAAACCGATACCGGTATGGCGCCGCCGGTGGCAAAGAATATCAATGCACAGATACCACTGACACCACCGGTAACAATTTCATTAGACAGGATGAATGCGTTGAATCCGAAACCATATAAAATGGTTCCGAATAGAATCATCAGATAATCCTGTATAGAAAAAAATACTTTATAAAACTGAGCTGTTCTCATTTAGATAACGATATTAACGATCTTACCTGGAACGACAATCACCTTTTTAGGAGTCTTGCCTTCCATCCATTTAGCGGAACTTTCGTGGCTGAGAGCAACCTTTTCTACCTCTTCACGGGGCATATCAGCCGGGAGTTCCAGATTGAAGCGGGCTTTTCCGTTGAATGAGATGGCGTAAGTAACTGAATTTTCTTTCAGATACTCTTCGTTGTGCTGTGGCCATGGAGCATCGCATATAGTTGTGTCGTGACCACATACATGCCATAACTCTTCTGCTGTGTGAGGTGCAAACGGAGCAAGTAAGATGATGAGTTGCTCCAGGATAGCACGCTTATTGCATTTCAGGCTGCTTAATTCGTTAATACAGATCATGAAAGCACTGATAGAAGTATTATAAGAGAAATGCTCGATATCGAATGTTACTTTCTTGATCAGTTTATGTAATGATTTCAATTCTTCGGCTGTCGGTTCGGCATCTGTTATCTGCAGGCTGTCGGTGTTTCCGTAGAACAGAGCCCACAGCTTTTTCAGGAAACGGTGTACACCGTCGATACCGTTTGTATCCCAGGGTTTGGATTGTTCCAACGGGCCTAAGAACATTTCATACAGACGCAATGTATCGGCACCATATTTTTCAACAATCATATCCGGATTGACAACATTGAACATGGATTTTGACATCTTTTCAACAGCCCATCCGCAGACGTATTTGCCGTCTTCCAGTATAAATTCCGCATTGTTGTATTCCGGACGCCAGTTCTTGAAAGCTTCAACATCAAGGATATCGTTGTATACGATGTTTACATCCACATGGATAGGAGTCACTTCGTACTGATCTTTCAGGTTCAGTGAAACGAATGTATTGGTATCCTTTATACGATATACAAAGTTGGAACGTCCCTGGATCATACCTTGGTTGATCAGTTTCTGGAACGGTTCCTCTTCGCTGATAACTCCCATATCATACAGGAATTTATTCCAGAAACGGCTATAAATCAGGTGACCGGTAGCATGTTCGGTACCACCGATGTACAGGTCCACATTACGCCAGTATTCGTTTACCTGTTTATCCACCAATCCTTTGTCATTATGCGGATCCATGTAACGCAGATAATAAGCTGAAGAACCGGCAAACCCCGGCATAGTACAAAGTTCCAGCGGGAAAATGGTCTTGTTATCTATTTTAGATGTTTCTGTAATTTCTTTATTTACGGAATCCCATGCCCATTTGGTTGCATGTCCCAATGGAGGTTCACCTGTAGCTGTCGGCAGGAATTTATCCACTTCGGGCAACTGTAACGGCAATGCTTCGAAAGGCAGCATCTGAGGCATTCCGTCAGCATCATAATATACAGGGAACGGTTCGCCCCAATAACGCTGGCGGCTGAAGATAGCATCGCGCAGACGATAGTTTATCTTTACACGTCCCAGTTGATGTTCGGATACATATTTTTTAGTAGCGGCGATTGCTTCTTTTACAGTCAGACCATTTAATGACAGGTCGCAATAGGGAGCTACATCCGGTCTCGGGGAATTGCAGACAATACCTTCTTTGGCATCGAAGCTCTCTTCACTCACATCACAACCTTCGATCAATGGAATGATAGGCAGATTGAAATGACGGGCAAACGCATAGTCACGGCTATCGTGTGCCGGAACCGCCATGATAGCACCTGTTCCATAACCAGCCAATACATAGTCGCTGATCCAAACGGGTACTGCATCTCCCGTAAACGGATTGATAGCATACGAGCCACTGAATACACCGGTTACAGAACGGTCGGCAATACGTTCACGTTCCGTACGTTTTTTAGTACGATCCAGATAAGCATCTACTTCCTGTTTTTGTTCGGGTGTCGTCAACTGGGCAACCAGTTCGCTTTCAGGAGCCAATACCATAAAAGTTACACCGAACATGGTATCTGCACGGGTTGTAAAGATGGTAAATTCCATATCACTATCTTTTACTTTGAACTGGATCTCGGCTCCTTCACTACGACCGATCCAGTTACGTTGTGTATCTTTCAAGGAATCTGTCCAGTCGATTGTATCCAGTCCGTCCAGCAG
This sequence comes from Parabacteroides timonensis, assembly GCF_900128505.1. Classification (NCBI taxonomy): domain Bacteria; kingdom Pseudomonadati; phylum Bacteroidota; class Bacteroidia; order Bacteroidales; family Tannerellaceae; genus Parabacteroides; species Parabacteroides timonensis. The sequence continues at coordinate 4,043,823 of NZ_LT669941.1, read as the reverse complement.
GCGCTGTGAATAGGCTGATACACGTAAACACCACTGGCGCATCAATTTTTGTTCTACCGGAAAACCACCACGTTCGGAAACGCCGTTCACTACCTCGTCGTTTGCCAGCACGGTACCCAGTTCAGAGCACCAGTTCACCATTGTTTCGCCGCGGTAAGCAATGCGGTAATTCAATAATATGGCCTGTTTTTCTTTATCGCTTTTGGCTTTCCATTCTTCGGCAGTAAATTGTAGTTCTTCACCACAGGCAACATTCAGACCTTCAGTACCACTTGTTTCGAAAGCTTTGACCAGGTTTTCGATAGGTAATGCTTTCTTTGCGTCATTGCAATAATAGCTGTTGAACATTTTAATGAATGCCCATTGAGTCCAGTGATAATATTCCGGATCACAAGTACGGATTTCGCGGCTCCAGTCATAGCTGAAACCTATTTTGTCCATCTGCTCGCGGTAACGGGTGATGTTTTGTTTGGTTGTTACTTCGGGATGTTGTCCGGTTTGGATGGCATATTGTTCTGCCGGCAGACCGTAAGCATCGTATCCCATCGGGTGTAAAACGTTGAAACCCTGCAGACGTTTGAAGCGGGAATAAATATCAGAAGCAATGTAACCGAGCGGATGACCAACATGTAGTCCAGCTCCTGATGGGTAAGGGAACATATCCAACACGTAGTATTTGGGTTTATCTTTATTTTCCTTCACTTTATAAACCCCATTGGCAATCCAGTATTCGTGCCATTTTTTCTCAATTTCTTTGAAATTGTACTCCATAATATTTAATCGTTTTATATCGTTTTCAGTTTAAAGCCACAAAGTTAGTCAATTTATTTTGTTTTACTTCACATAACTTATTTTCGGTCGGGGGTTACCTGGCTTTTTTGGTATCACATATTGTGATATCAAAGAAAATGCTTCTTCATTAAAGTGGAAAGGGAAACTATTTTTCTCTTTTCTTTGTTATAGGAACACCTTTATTAAGGAATTAAGTAAAACGCCATTAATACCCTTCAACCAAACCTCTGATAAGCGCAAACTAAGTTTAAACTAAAAAATGACAAGTAATGAGAAGATGTACTTTTATTTTCTTTACCGCCTTGTTAACAATGTCGATAAGTGCTGCACCTATTGATGTAAAACAGGCGAAGAGCGTAGCCCTCAGTTTCCTGAAAAGTAATTCTCCGCAGACAAAAGCTTCGGAATCGGAGGTGAAATTGGTCTGGTCGGATGCCGGAGCGGCTACCAAATCAGCCGGTTCCGTACAGGATGCTACCTTTTACGTATTTAACCGCGAAGATGCCGACGGTTTTGTCGTTGTAGCCGGTGATGATGCTGTATATCCTATTCTAGGTTATGGCATGCAGCAACTGTTTGAAAAAAACTCCATGCCGTCCAACCTGCGTGGATGGTTTGAAAGTTACCAGCGTCAGATCAACTGGATACGTGAAAACAAACCGGAGGTTTCAAAGGACGTCACAGCCGCCTGGAACGAAGTTCGTCAGGGTAAGATGCAGTTGAAATCGACCGGAACGTTATTAACAACTGTCCTTTGGGATCAGATGACACCTTATAATAACTTATGCCCGGTGGTAAACAGCCAGCGTACACCCACCGGATGTGTTGCCACCTCGACGGCTATCGCCATGCAATATCATAAATGGCCGGACGTAGGGCAGGGGAGTCATTCTTATACTTCGCAGACTTATAATCTGTCTCTTTCCGCTACTTTCGACACTCCATACCAGTGGGATAACATGCCTTCTACCTACACGGCAGGGCAATATACTACTGAGCAGGCCCAAAACGTAGCCACCCTGATGTACGATTGCGGTGTTTTCTCAGAAATGAATTATGCTCCTGGTAACAGCGGTGCCTTGACATTAACGGCAGCCCAGGGGCTTGTCAATTATATGAAATACGATAAATCTCTCCATGTCCTGCAACGCAATAATTATCAGAAAGACGAATGGGAAGCGATTATCAAAAGTGAACTGGATGATAATCGCCCTGTTGTCTATGGTGGTGAGAATGATCAGAAAGAAGGTCATCAATTTATCATCGACGGTTACAACGATGCCGATTATTATCATGTGAACTGGGGATGGAGCGGACTGGCTAATGGGTATTACCTGTTATCTGTCCTCGAACCTGAAGTGCAGGGAACCGGTGGTAATAGCGGAGGTGGTTTCTCGCTTGGTCAGGATGCCATTATCAGTATGAAAAAGCCGGTGGAAGGTTCTACCTATCAGGATGTATTGGCTTTCTTCTATGGGGAAAATGAGGGTACTGTCTTTGCCGGCCTTGAAGCCACCACAGAAGATTTTGAAGAAAATCAGCTTTTCGGTGTTCAGTATGGTTATGTAGGCAACATGAGTATCCGTGATTTTTCAGGTAACCTGGTTGTCGCTCTTGTAGACAAAAACGGGAATACAAAAGAATTTATCTCCAGCGAAGAACCTGTTACTATCCAGATCGAACGTGGAGTAGGACAGGAAGTACCTTGTACGATCACTAAAACGATCGCTCCCGGTGACCGTATCCGTTTGTTATATAAAAGTAGTGACGGGAGTGAATGGAAATGGGTGAGAGGCAATAATAATACAACCGGTGAAATCGTGGTGGCCGCCGATCCTTCTACCTCAACGGAAAATATAACAGCCGAAACAGGTGTTTTCGTTTCTTATGACGTAGCCGGAACGGTTCAGATAACTGCCCCTATTGCAATTAAAGAAGTGGTTTTGTATGATATGAACGGACGATTGATGAAAAAACAATCAGCAGGTAATAATACTCAATTATCACTTTCTTATGATAGCTATCCGGCCGGAGTTTATGTATTGGAAGTTATGACTGTGGAAGGACGAAGTAGTCATAAACTGGTAAAGAAATAATTAGGTTTTATTTGAAGATAATCATCTCGTGGACTTCCACGAGATGATCATTACTTTTTCAGTTGATTAACAGGTTAAGACAATTTCTTCGTATCTTTTGCTTCTATCTTTTTAATACTCTCTGCAACAGGAAGATCTTCAGGCATTGTACCACCTAATTCTTCAATTGTTTTACGAACTTTGGCTCCGACATTGTAGTGTGTTTGGTTGGCTTTTGTCTTACCTTTAATATTTTCTCTACGTAGTTTATCTTCTGTTTGCGTGGCACGGAACAGATTTGCAGCTAATTCTGTACTACCCATATGGTCAAGTATCTTCTGACTTTTCTTTAATCCTTTATGTGCATGAATATCTTTTGCACTCATACCACCATACCACCCCATATATCCATGGTTTTGGAAGATGGCATAGTCTTTAGGTTCAATAACTCCGGCACATTTAGCAGCATCAGCAAGCTGAATATTATGCCGACTTAATTCCTCTCTAAGAAATAATCGTTTTGAATCTTCAGTATTCAGACGGTTATATTCGTCCATCTGTTTGATTTCTGCAATACGGGTCTGAACTGCAAAATAAGTCTGTCCATTAGCAACAACTTCTTTGCTAGGATCTGCATTCTGGACGATGAGATAGCAAGCGTAACGGGAAAGTTTGATTGATTCAAATTCTCTTAAAGCTCCTTTTCCTATCTCGATCATCTCGTGGAAGTCCACGAAATGATATGACGGTGTTTGACCACTATTAATGCAAGCTTCTTTAGCTTTTTCTATCACAGGTAAGAAGTTTCTGTATTCGGAGTATTCCAAGACTTTGGCTAGTTCTCGAGCTGACCAGTATTCAGCCCCATTTTCATCTATTCTTTTGATTTGTTCAAAGATACTGTTGTCTACTTTTTTCATGTTACGGTTTGTTTCCATGTTTTTATAGTTTAAGATTGTTTATAATATTTCCAAAGGTAGAATAAATAAGGGATATATAAAATAAAAGCAGGCTGAATTATTTTATTAATTAATCCAGCCTGCTTTTACATTTATCTTCGACCATCTCGTGGAAGTCCACGAAATGGTTTTTTACTTCTTCAGCAATGGCCAGTTCGGATCTTCAATATGTTCACGAACCATGATCTCTTTCAGCTCGGCCACCTTTTCCGGATATTTATCCAACAGGTTGTATTTTTCCGAAGGATCAGCTGCTAAGTTATAAAGTTCATAATACGGTTTATCTCCACGGATATTCATGTGTACCAGTTTCCATGAACCTTGGCGTACAGCCTGACGGCCATTCATTTCCTGAAATTCGAAGTACAGAAATTCATGTTCCTTCTGTCCTTTGCGGTTTTGCAACAGCGGCAGCATGCTTACGCCGTCCATTTCTTTCTGTTTTGCTTTCGGATGGATGATCTCTTCGAAAGTAGGCAATACATCCCAAAAAGAACACATGAAATTTGTTTCTGTTCCCGGTTGTATATGTCCCGGCCAGGAGATGATCATCGGCACACGGATACCACCTTCATACAGGTCACGTTTGTAACCACGGTAGATGCCATTGCTGTTGAAGAAATCAGGATCGGCGCCACCTTCCATGTGAGGGCCGTTATCGCTGGCGAATATAATGATCGTGTTATCGTATAATCCTTTGTCTTTCAGTTTCTGTACGATCTGTCCCACATATACATCCAGGCGATAGATCATCGCTGCGAATGTAGCATGCGGATAAAGCTGTGTGCAGTAACCCCCTTTACGGAATCCCGGATTGCCCGGTTCTGTTCCTTTATAAGCTTTTTCCGGATACATACCACGGAACTTTTTGATGATGCTGTCTTCCGGCACGATCAGTTCGGCATGCGGTAAAATAGTCGGATACCACATGAAGAACGGTTCGTCTTCTTTTAGATTATCCAGGTAATCGAGTGCTTTGGAGTGGATCAGGTCTTGCGAATAGGTTCCTTTTCCGTATTCCACTTCCAGGACGTTGTCTTTTAGCTCGACACGTTGGTCGTTATCCCACAGATGGTCAGGATAATAGCTGTGAGCCAATAGCTGGCAGTTATATCCGAAGAATGTTTCGCAACCCTGGTTTTTAGGATCACCGGTAGTGCCAATGTAACCTAATCCCCATTTACCGAAGGCAGAAGTCTTGTATCCTGCATCCTGCATGACATGGAAGATAGTACGTGCATCGGCAGGCAATGGGAATTGTCCTTCCGGGTCTAATTCCTTGTTTCCACGGATAGGAGTATGTCCGCTGTGCGTACCTGTCAACAGGCAGGAGCGGGAAGGGGCACTGACAGTTGTTCCTGAGTAACACTGGGTGAAACGCATACCGTTTTGTGCCAGTTGGTCGATGTTGGGAGTGCTGAACTTTTCCTGTCCGTAACAACTCAAATCGCCGTATCCCAGGTCATCTGCCAGGATGAATACAACATTCGGTTTTTTGTCTTTGTTTTTCTGTGCATGCACAAAAGGGATGGCCGCAATCAGGCCGGAAGCGAGTAAAATAGTTTTTTTCATGAATCTAAGATGTTTCTTGTCAGACATGCTGGCAAAGTTATATTTTTTTTCTGAAATAAATAGAGAAGGGGACACGTTTCAAATATTACTTTGACGTATCCCCTCTGACTAGTAAACTCTATCGGTTTTGGCTATTTTTTTGTTCCTTTGACTAAGGAAGCATTATTTACTAAATAATTACTTTAAACTGTTCATTATTAATACGAATTATGTAGAATCCTTCCGGTAGTGGGATGGTTACTGTTTCGCCTGTTATAACAGGTTGCTTCTTTTGCAGTTTGCCCTCAACCGTATAGATATACAGCTGTCCGGTGGTTGCAGATATAATATGCAGACATCCTCCCTCCGTCCATACTTTCGATTGGTCGGTTTTAATCATTTCATTAGCTACCGGGTCGGGGTTCTTAACGATATTATCTATATAGATTTCAACCGGCTGGCGAATGTATTTTATTATATATGCTCCGTCGCTATTTCGGGGAGTGATGGTTTCACCGCGATCGGTGGTTACAACAGGTTCGGACAGATCATATTCTTTATCAAGCGTAAGATAGAAACGGAAACTACTCCATGCCTCCACTTCATAAATACCGGCTATCGGATCGGTTGTTGCACCTTCCACTTGTGGTAGTGTAACCGAATGGAAAACCGTGGGCGTAGGATCTGGATCAGGTATTACAGGGTCAGGATCGGGTGGAGTCGGTTTGACATCGAAAGAGGCACTGATTTTAACATCACCAGTTACAATATAAGTATCGCCGGATTTAAAAGGGTTATCGTTTATATTGAGACTGGTCAGTTCATACCCATCGTTAGGTGTTGCGGAAATGATTAATTCGGTTCCTCCGGCAACAGGTGCACCGGATTGTATGGAATTTTCGGTAGAAGAGGATACAGTTATCGTACCGTTCTGTGGTGTGTCATACTTGACGGTAAAAGTAAGGAAGTCGGACTTCGGAATGTTCGGTTGTACTGGTTTACCTGCAGAATTTTCACCAAATACTTTTAATATTGGCAGATTTATACCGTCAGGGTCGAACGACCAGACATCCGTGTCGTCCCATCCGTCAAAGGCGTTTCCGTTACCTTGTGTGAAATTAGTGGAAGTAAGGTCGTCACCGTCTTTGCCGGAGGCTTCATCCGTCCAATCTCCGGGGATAAGAGGACTGGCAAAATTCGAGGTGAGCGTACCTTGCTTTTCTGCTGTTATGCGACCCAAGTACACTTCGGGAGAGGCTTTCAGGGAAAGCTTGTCTTTAGTAATTTCGCCTATTCCCTCTATGTTTAGTGCAACGCAATGAGTTATACTTCCATTATCACCTTGATTTAGACCGGCGATTCCTCCGGCTGCGAAGTTTGAACTTATTTTGCCTGTGGCATAACAGTTTTGGATGGATGTTTCATTACTATTACCTTTAAGACCCACCCCGACAATCCCTCCGGCAAAAGATTGTGCATTATCTTCTTTTTCAGCTACTACATTTGCCGTCGAAGAACAGTTTTTAATAGTTTCTTCTGCGGCATGTGCGGCAATACCTCCGGCATAAATATCTTTCGGGCCTTTTCCTGTTATATTTCCCGAAGTATAGCATTCTTCAATGGTACTGTAAGTTGTCCTTCCGGCAATACCACCTGCGAAGGAGGCTGTGATATCACCAGAATTCCAGCATTTCGATATGGTTGAATTAGAAGTGCTAAGTTTATATCCTACAATTCCTCCGGCAGCCTCTAAAGCAGCAACAGAAGCCCAATTATAGCAATCTGCAACTATTCCTTTATGCATATAGTTACCTACGATGCCACCAGCCATACCTTTAGTCTCTTTTATGGAGATAACACCTTCGACTTTACACTTTTCTACAGTTCCTGCGTAAAAATATCCTACAATTCCTCCGGCATAAGCACCTGCAGAGATATTTACATCGGCGGTACATTCGGATATTGTACTGGTTCGGGAATAACCACCGCCAACAGATGATAAATCGCTTGCACCGGTAATTCCTCCAGCATAACTGTTAGGAGTATCATCTTTTCGTTCATCGACTGCCATAACGGAACCCGAATAATGACAGTTTGTGAAAGATGTATGCATATTGGCTCCGGTAATACCTCCAGCCATAAGGCCTGATGCATCTGTAAGAGTAGCTTTCACATCTACGGAACTACTGCAATCAGTTATATCGCTAGTTATTATTTGTCCGATCAAGCCACCTACGGTTAGTTGGCTAGAATATTTTACTTCGCTTGTTATATCTCCTCCTTTTATACTGCAATTTGTTATTGGGCTATCCTTAACATAACCAGCTAGTGCTCCAACATATATTGCACTAGTTGTATGCAGCCCTGCTTCTGCGATTTCAATATGCAAATTCTGTATGGAACCGTTCTTTATGTATCCGAATAAACCTGCATAATTAATATCATCAGATTCGTTTATGCTGGTTAGGTTACAAATTGTTTTGCCATTTCCATCCAGTGTCCCCTGAAAAGAATTATTATTGTCTTTGCCGATAGGTGTCCAAGCTTGTTCCCCTAAATCTATATCCTCCGTCAGTTTGAAATAAACTCCATTAAAGTTTGTTTTACCACTTATCGATCCCCCATTATCCAATGTTAGTTCCTCTCCGCCGGCATTCGTTTGTTGCGCCAGATAAGCCAGTTCTCCAGCCGTAGCAATCAGGATAGGTTGATTGACATCCTGTCCATTGTTTCCTCCTTCATTGATGATAGTTGTGGTTATTCCTCCATTCCAGGGAGTATTTTCTGCGTGAATCAGCCCACAAATAAGACAGAAAAACACGAATATAGGCAGTCTCTTAATTGATAGATGTAGTGAATTATTTATTTCCATGTTCATTAATGTAATTTTTAAGTATTTCGACGATGATCGTCGATGATAAGGTTATTCGATTACTGGGCGATCTACGGTAGAAACTGAGTATAATTCTTCCTTGGCTACCTCCTTTAAATCGGTATAAGCACTCAATAATTCGGATGCCGAGAATTTACTTTTTCCATTTGCTGCGATTTTACACAGGTCTTCAATCGATCGGTTTGCTACGTAAGTTACATTAAAAGTGAAGTCGTCTTCACGCTCTGTCAGCATGTTAGCAACAAGATTGCCGGTAATACTGCGCTTTTTGGGTTCATTTGAGGCCATAGTGAGTAGATTTTAATTTAGTCCAGTAAGAACTTTGTCTGATATGCTGATTTATAGCTACTCTCTTTTGCGAATGCTTTTATTAATTAGGATAAATCATTTTTTTGAGGGGATGATATCATGACGGTTAATTCCCGTATTGGTACTTAATCAGTATTTTTTTATTGGCATAAATAATATCAAATACAGTTGTATTTAGGAGAAGCATTGATTATTAAACTTAGATATAAGGTGTGGAAAGTAATATTTACTATATTTGCATCCAGTATTAACAAAGTTCTTACTGGACTATGTTATTTTTCCTACCTTCATACTTTCGTAAAAAATTGTACCTTTGTACGGTTTAAATTTAATGACAAAAGCATATATCCCGTGGCAAAAATAGTTGAAACCCCATTGATGAAGCAGTATTTCGATATTAAAGCGAAACATCCGGATGCTGTTCTTCTGTTCCGTGTAGGAGACTTTTACGAAATGTATGGCGAAGATGCCGTAGTAGGTGCCGAAATACTGGGGATCGTACAGACTAAGAAAGCCAACGGACCGGGACAGTTTATCGAAATGGCAGGTTTTCCGCATCATGCACTCGATACTTACTTGCCAAAACTGGTCCGTGCCGGTAAGCGTGTTGCCATCTGTGATCAGCTGGAAGATCCGAAAATGACCAAGAAACTGGTGAAGCGTGGGGTTACGGAGTTGGTCACACCGGGAGTTTCCATCAATGACAATATTCTGAATCATAAGGAAAATAACTTCCTCGCTGCCGTTCATTTCGGGAAGGAGGTTTGCGGTGTCGCTTTCCTGGATATTTCGACCGGTGAGTTTCTGACTGCTGAGGGAACGATCGACTATATCGACAAGCTGCTCAATAATTTCTCTCCGAAAGAGGTACTTATCGAACGTAATAACCGCAAGAAGTTTGAGGAAGTGTTCGGTCCCCGTTTCTTTACTTTCGAGATGGAAGACTGGGTTTTTTCGGCTGATGCCGCCAACGACCGTTTGCTGAAACATTTTGAGACAAAGAACCTGAAAGGTTTCGGCGTGGAACATCTGAAGCTGGGAGTGGTTGCTTCGGGTGCTATCCTGTATTATTTGGATCAGACACAACATACACATATTTCACATATCACGGCATTGTCACGTATCGAGGAAGACCGTTATGTACGACTCGATAAATTTACAGTACGTAGCCTGGAGCTGGTCGGTACGATGAACGATGAGGGCACCAGTTTGCTGGACGTAATCGACAAAACTGTTTCTCCTATGGGATCGCGTATGTTGCGCCGCTGGGTTCTGTTCCCCCTGAAAGATGTCAAACCGATTCAGGAACGCCAGAATGTGGTGGATTATTTCTTCCGCCATCCGGAAGTAAAAGAGATACTGGACGAACAGATTGAACAGATCGGTGACCTGGAACGTATTATTTCCAAAGTGGCTGTGGGACGTGTTTCCCCTCGTGAGGTGGTACAGTTGAAAGTCGCTCTCCGGGCGATCGAGCCTATTAAAGAGGCTTGTATGGCAAGTGACGAGCCGAGCCTTTCCCGCATCGGTGAACAGCTGAATGCCTGTACGGAGATACGCGACCGGATCGAGAAAGAGATCAATAACGATCCGCCCGCTTTACTGAATAAGGGCGGTGTCATAGCCAAAGGAGTCAATGCGGAATTGGATGAATTGCGTGCTATTGCTTATTCCGGTAAGGATTACCTGATACAGGTACAACAACGGGAAAGTGAGAAGACCGGGATCCCGAGCTTGAAGATTGCCTTTAATAATGTGTTCGGTTATTATATAGAAGTGCGCAACGCACATAAGGACAAGGTTCCGGCTGAATGGATACGTAAGCAGACACTGGTGAATGCCGAACGTTATATTACGGAGGAGCTGAAAGAGTACGAAGAAAAGATATTGGGAGCGGAGGAAAAGATACTTTCCCTTGAAGGCCGCCTGTTTACCGAGCTGGTAACCTGTCTTGCCGAATTTATACCTCCTATCCAAGTGGATGCTAACCTGATCGGTCGCCTGGACTGCTTGTTATCGTTTGCTAAGGTAGCGGAGGCTAACCGTTATATCCGTCCGAATGTAGATGATTCGGATGTGATCGATATAAAGTCGGGCCGTCATCCGGTAATCGAGAAGCAGTTGCCGTTGGGTGAGGCCTATATTGCCAACGACGTGTATCTGGATAGCGAGCAGCAGCAGATCATTATTATCACAGGTCCGAATATGGCAGGTAAATCAGCATTGCTGCGTCAGACGGCATTGATCACGCTGATGGCACAGATCGGTTGTTTCGTTCCTGCCGAGTCTGCCCGTATCGGTATGGTGGATAAGATATTTACCCGTGTCGGGGCTTCCGATAATATATCCGTCGGTGAATCTACTTTTATGGTGGAGATGAATGAAGCTTCGAACATCTTGAATAATATGTCTTCACGCAGTTTGGTTCTTTTCGATGAACTGGGGCGGGGAACAAGTACCTACGACGGTATTTCGATTGCCTGGGCGATTGTCGAATATATCCATGAGCATCCGAATGCTCGTGCCAAGACACTTTTCGCTACCCATTATCATGAACTGAACGAGATGGAACGTTCTTTCAAACGAATCAAGAATTATAATGTATCGGTAAAAGAGGTTTCCAATAAGGTGATATTCCTGCGTAAACTGGTTCCTGGCGGTAGTGAACATAGTTTCGGTATCCATGTGGCGAAGATGGCGGGTATGCCGAAAAGTATCGTGAAACGTTCCAACGAGATATTGAAACAACTGGAAACGGATAATCGACAGGAAAGTATCGACTGTAAAGAGAAAGCAAAAGGCAAGGGAAAGGTTAAAGCAAAGCCCGTCCGGGAAATCGCCTCTGCTGCCGAAGGTTATCAACTCAGCTTCTTCCAACTGGATGATCCTGTGTTAAGCCAGGTACGCGACGAAATCAAGAATCTCGATGTCAACAATCTTACTCCGATAGAAGCTCTCAACAAACTAAGCGAGATAAGGAAGATTATAACAGGGAAGTAAGACAGTTTCATGCTGAGAAAACAAAAGTTTCTGTCTCCTTCGGTGGAGAAAAGGCAATTTAAATTTACTTTCAGGGATATGACAAATTATTTTTATCGGTGGAATGTCGGATACTTGTTATGGAACCGGTATCCGATACCTAGCATTAAGTAATTGGGAGTATGGAAGTTTTGCAGGTTGTATCCGATATGTATAAATGAACTGCGGGTAACTTCGATTTTAAGTGCCAAAACCTGATATAAACCTTTCAGATCCCCTCCGCGGTGTATCACATTTCCTCCCAAACCTATTCCGACTGTAAAGTAAGGCATCACATATTCGGCACGGGCAGAAAGTCCCAGTGCCAGCTGGTAGCTGAGCGGCGGACGGTAAAACTGTTCGGTAGAAGAAGAGGAGTAGGGATCGGCATAGATATTGGCACTCTCGTCATAAACTCCATCCACCGATACACCTGCCCGGAAATTATATCCGAAGTTATACATCGGGTTAATGTTGAATCCTGCTACCGCAAATGCTCCCGGTGCAGCAACCTGTCCTTCTCCCACATAAACACCTTTCCGGCGCCATGAACCGAACAGGACGACATCATAGCTGATATGGCGGGGGAAACGGGGTACAGGAGGCTGGAAGAACGGTTTGGAAAATAAATCGCCGTTCCTGTTAAAGTTATATACCAGTCCCACTTTCAGTCCGACTGTATTCAGTCCCGCATTCGGAAACCGGGTATTCCCATTCGAGAAATGCGTTAAATCCACTCCGGCTGTCAGATCCAGTTCTTTTGAAAGAATATAGTTCAGGTAGAAATTAGCATTGATATAAGCGTTGATTTTCGAACCGATCACTTTATTGTACGGATTATCATATTCTTCATAAGGCTTCCAGCCGAAAGAAGCTCCGAAGTTCCATTCATAGTTGAACGACAGGCGGGGATTGAGCTGGGCAATACGTGCACCCTGAAAGAGGTAAAGGGCAAAGGGAGTTCCTATTTCTTCTTTATTATCAAATGAATACATTGCCAGTCCAAGTCCTTGGTAGGAGCCTCTGTAAATTCGGTCCGTGTAACTGTTCGGATAATATTGAAAGGAATATTTCAAATGGGCAGAGATGGATTTACGGATAGGTTTCATATCCATATTGTCTCCTCGCAGGAAAGAGTTGGTTGGGAAAATATAAGTAGGCCGTCCGTCTACACCTAACCTATGGATCAAACGACGTGAGTAGGATATGGAATCTGTCATATCCCCCGGTACGTTTTTATATGTCCCATCATCAGCAAAAGCAATGTCGGATAAAAAGCACATTGCAATCAGGATAATCAGGACATTCAACCTCTCTGTTCCACTTTTCATACGTTGCTCTACTCGTTTGTTATTTGATAGATAATCAGGGTCAAATACCTAATGTTTCGCAAATATAACATTTTAGAGCGTTTACTATAGCTTATAATGATTTCATTTTTACTCTTGTACCCTAAAGTTATAGATTTCTGATCTTATTTCTATTTCTGATTCGTTCGTTTGTCGGGATGTAAAGCAGTATTCCCGATATCAAAGATTGTTGAAAACCGGGATACTTTCTGCTTTATTTATTCATTTCTTTTGTAATCTCCTGGATGTCCTGCAAGGTGAAGCTACCTAATAGCTGGATCACATTGAAACTATTGTCGGCATCGGCGAGCATAATCAGTTCGCTGATCAGGTCTCCTTTCTGCTTTACGTAGAAAGTGGCACGCGTCTTGCCGTCCTTCACCCTCATCAGTTCTTCGTGATTCTTACCGATCAGACTTTCGAAATCGTTACGCATAGTTTCTTTTATACTATTGTTTTGGGTGGTAAGAATCTGCAGGCCTTCTATCTTCCCTTTTAGATTCGTCAGGTTGAGACCGTTTGTCTTCATGTCGGGTATCATCTGGAACATGGCTTTCGAAATATATACGGAAGTGACGTTGTCCATTTCGGAATATTTGTCGAACAGTTTGCTCTGTGCAAAGCAAATGCTCGTGCAGCACAGGAAGAGGATGAGTAGTATATTTTTAGTTTTCATCTTGTCAGTCATTTAAATGTTTATTCAAAATACGGTTTACATTATTTATTTCCTGTTGGGCATCGTTCATCTGATCGATTCCCTTGTTGAGGTTAGAAGACATGAAAGCCAGTGCTTTTCCAGCGGCTATGGCGGCTTCCTGCGGATTGGTGTAAGTATCTGCCAACTGCTGTTTACCTGTCTCCAGGTCTTTCAGTCCGGCAATACCGACACAAAGCAGTAAGATTGCTGCGGCAGTTCCGCTAATCCAGTAGAGTGAACGGCGGCGGAAAGATGAACGGAGCGTCTCTTTCTTTTCAGCGGCAGCCCAGGTGTCTATCTGTTGCTCCAGCCGTTCGGAAAGCCCTTCCGGCAACGTCTGATCCTCCCGGAGGACTTTATTGATTAATTCATCTATCTGTTTATCGTTCATATTCGTATATTTTATCAAATTGTTCCCGGATTACTTTGCGTGCCCGGGAGAGTAACACGCGTATGTTTACGGCATTGAGGCCGGTGATCTGTTCTATCTCGTCCATCGAGCAATCGTCTATTCCCCGTAACCGGATGACTTGCCGCTGGTTTTCGGGCAGACGGCTGATCAGTTGCCGGATTTGCCGTTCCTTATCCTTCGTTTCCAGCTCTTTTTCCGGAGAAGAGTCGGTCGCCAGCGTGAAAACTTCTTCTATCTTTTCTTCCCGGCGATTGGCACGGGGGGAACGGAGGAAGTCGAGACAGAGGTTTTTGACCAGCGTGACGCAGAATGCTTCAGGATTGTCGATGTCGGGCAGATCATCCCGTTTATTCCATAGTTTGAAGTAAGCATCCTGGAGGATATCTTCTGCGTCTGCTTTGTTTTCAACAAGGGCATATGCGATCCGGAAGAGCTTGGGGTGGAAGGGGAGGAACTTTCGTTTAAAGTTCTCAGCATCCATTCCCATGATCTTTCACTACTTTATCTATGTCGGACGGTTTGATCTTACCCTTGATGCGGATCAGCGCGTTGCTGTTGCCGGTCGTGAGAACTACCAGTTCGCGGATCATATCTTTTTCAATGCGTACCATTACTTTTGTGCGGCTGCCTTTATCATTGGAGGTGACCATTGTTTCGAAATCAGGGTCTTTCAGTTCCTTGATCGCTTTGGTAAAGCGTTCTTTTATCTCATTCTTGCAGCTGCTGAATTCAATTACTTCTATACCGTTCACTCCCATGGTTTCTGTAAACATGCTGGCAAGCTTCATGGTGATATTGCCTATCTTGACATGGTTGATCTGTTCTATTTTAGAAAATTCTTTGAACAGGTCGTTCATTGTCTGGCTATTTCCTGCCTGGCAGATCAAAATCAGTGCCAGGATAACAAAGTATCGTTTCATCTTTCTGTTGTATTAAATGATTATTAATCCGGTTTGTTTCCGCCTCCCTTTTGCGCGCTTTGGAAGAGCTTCATAAGAGAGACGGGATCAACGGATAAGTTGTTACAAAGAAAGAGAAAAAAATAATATGCCAATGGGTAATGTGCCAATATGCCAATTATTTTGAAGCAGTGGCTTTATCTTTACTTTCCGCTATTTCAACAAAATAGACACTTGAGCAGATCAGTGCAATGGCGATCATCTGGTACCAGCTGAAACGATCCTGACCGATGGAAAGGGAGACGATGGTGGCAACGATCAGTATCAGGTAGCCGTAGAGGGCGACCAGTGTCGTGCTCAGGTATTTCAGTCCGATAGGGATCAGCAGGTAACTGATCGTTGTGGGGAAGATGAGGACGAACATTAGGACAAGGAAAGGAGTCCATTCGAAATGGCTGAAAAGATGTGCATCGAAGCCGGTGAATGCCATGACGACCAGTGAAGAAAAAGCGGCTCCGAGGAAACTGTAACGCAACATATTGAGCGAACTGACCCTGCCCAGTACGACATTGCTTATGATCAGGTAAGCAGCATAAGCAATTGAACTGAGCATACAAAGCATATTTCCGGTAAAAGCATCCGATGCCAGGTCATCGCTTTTTTGTGTCAGGATACAGAGCAGCGCACCCCCCAATCCGATGGCAATACCGATGATCTTCATCGCCGTGATCCGTTCTTTCAGGAAGAGAACGGACAGGATGAATACCCAGATCGGTTGGAGGCTGCTGAACAGCGAACTGGAAACCGGGGTTGTTTTGCTGACACCTATCAGATAAAAGAACATGAAGCCGAACAGCCCGATCGCCCCCAAAAGAAACAGGGTGACTTTTTCCCTCAAGGTTGTCTTGTCCTGTTTCCAAAACAGGCTGATGATCCAAAACATAAGGGCTCCGAAAACACATCGGAACATGACACCCGTCAGCGGTGCGATCCATAAAGGGAGTAAATACCGGAGTGCATTCGCATTCAAACCGCTGAAGGTTTTCGATACGATCATACTCAGGTTGGCTTCTGTCTTTTTATTCTTCATAAGCTTAGCGTTTATATGCACCTTTAATTACTTTTGAAACTGTCGTTGAACAGGAACGAATCCTGTTTGATATAAGCCCAGACGGCAGCAGCCAGGGCAATAATCATGTTGAACAGGAAAGCAAACTGTTGTGTCTCTATATGGAGCATATCTTTGAATACATTTATAATGAACGGGCATAGCAGGATTGCCAGATAATTCATAGCCATGACGAAAGCCAGTGCCAGCGTCACTTTCGACGGGATAGCCGTGCGGGTGGTCTTGTCGTAAGCGATCGGCTGGATAACGCCATAGGCTAGCCCGGTGAAGATACAGCCCAGTCCGATCAGCCATTCCGTTCTTGAAACCAGGATCAGCAGCATCCCCAGTGCGATCGAGAGCAGGCAATAGAATTTCGTTTTCTTACCCAGGAAGTCTACAATCTGGTTCAGTACGAATCCCGGAGCCATGATAGCCAGGAAAAACAGGGAGATCATGATACCCGAATTGCCGCTGGTGAAATGATATTCTTTCATCAGGAAAGGCAGGTTGAAACTGACAATGATAACGAGATAAGTCGCCAGCCCGTAAAACCCCATGATCTGTACGAGGTGTCTGACCTGTATGCCGAACTTATCGAATGCCGGGTCGCTTTCTTTCCCTTTCTCTTGGATTGAAACGGTAGCGGAAGCGGGTAGGGGACTGATATTCTTTTTCAGGTAGAACGACAAGACGATCGAAATAAGCGGGAAGAGATAGACCAGGAACGGCAGATGCCAGTTGATCTCCGCCAGGTATCCTGTCAGCATGGTTGCCAGCACCAGTGTCACATTGGTAATGGCCGAACTCAGACCGAATTGCTTTGTCCGGTAGGTGCCGATGAAGAATCGTGAAATAAGTCCGGTAGAAAGAGGAACGATCAGTCCTGAACCGATTCCCAGCAAGGCGCTGACAGCGATCAGTTGCCACATCTTGGTCGAGAGCAGATACAGGATACCGCTTACGGCAAAGATGCTTAACCCGATCTGTAATAACCAGATATTATTGATCTTCTCAGTCAGTTTTCCGGACAGGATAATAAACGGTATGATCAACAGGGAAGGCAGCGACGATAACATCTGTATATCCAGTTCCGTCGAATGCGGAAATATCGCCGAAAGCTTCCCCAGGATAGGAGAAACAGCCAGTCCCGGCAGCGCGTTCAGTGCCGAGATCGACCATATACCTATTAATGTGATGAGGGGAATCGTCCCCTGTCCTGTCTGTATTCTCATACTTAAATAGCTGTTTTATAAGACAGAAAACAAATCTTATGACTGAATGTTCATTTGAAAGGTTATTTCCGCTACTAAAAAAACTATCGGTATCGGCAATCCTTAGAGGAAGCAAAGCTTCCTTGGAAAGGCCTCAGCGGGCGAGCGTTAAGCGCAGCAGCCGGAGTGAGCGCCCGGAGGCTGCGTTGTTTGAGCGAAGCGAGTTTCGCAGACGACAGCGAACGTAGGATGCGGAGTAGCGAGATCAAGCCAAAAGTAATTAAATATTGCAGGATTAACCAAAATCGAAGAACAATTGCCGATGGAGGCTGTTTTTGCACTACAAATCGACGCACGAATGTCGGTTGCGCCAATTCTTAAATAATTAAAAACAAAAAGACATGAAAGATTCAAGTTTTAGAGAAGGTGATGCCAAAACTGCGATTTTTGGCTCGAATGCGATGTTGCATCCCGCTCCAGTAGACGTAATTCCTGATGGTCCTACCACTCCGGAGATTGCGTATCAGATGGTAAAAGACGAAACTTTCGCCCAGACACAACCCCGTTTGAACCTGGCTACATTCGTTACCACCTGGATGGATGATTATGCAACGAAGTTGATGAACGAAGCAATCAACATCAACTATATCGACGAAACTGAGTATCCGCGTATCGCTGTGATGAATGCAAAATGTATCAATATCATGGCTAACCTGTGGAACAGCCCCGAACAGGCACAGTGGAAATCCGGTGCATTGGCGATCGGTTCTTCCGAAGCATGTATGTTGGGTGGTGTTGCTGCCTGGTTACGTTGGCGTGAAAGAAGATTGGCTCAGGGTAAACCGGTCGACAAACCTAACTTCGTCATCTCTGCCGGTTTCCAGGTTGTATGGGAAAAGTTCGCTCAGTTGTGGCAGATCGAAATGCGTCAGGTGCCGTTGACGCAGGAACATATCACACTCGACCCGCAGGAAGCCCTGAATATGTGTGATGAAAATACCATCTGTATCGTTCCTATCCAGGGTGTTACATGGACAGGTCTGAACGACGATGTGGAAGCGTTGGATACCGCTCTCGATGCATACAATGCAAAGACAGGCTACGATATTCCTATCCATGTGGATGCCGCTTCCGGTGGTTTCATCCTGCCGTTCCTGAAACCGGAGGTTAAATGGGACTTCCGCCTGAAATGGGTACTTTCCATCAGTACTTCCGGACATAAATTCGGATTGGTATATCCGGGTTTAGGCTGGGTAGTATGGAAAGACAAGAAATACCTGCCGGGTTCCATGTCTTTCAGTGTAAATTATTTAGGTGCAAACATCACTCAGGTCGGTTTGAACTTCTCTCGTCCTGCAGCTCAGATCCTGGGACAATACTATCAGTTCATCCGTTTAGGATTCCAGGGTTACAAGGAAGTACAGCAGAACAGTATGGCTGTAGCCGATTACCTGCATGCTGAAATCGGCAAGATGGCTCCGTTCCAGAATTACAGTAAAGAAGTGGTGAACCCATTGTTTATCTGGTATCTGAAACCGGAATATGCTAAATCAGCCAAATGGACATTATACGATTTGCAGGATAAACTGAAACAGAGCGGTTGGATGGTTCCGGCATATACATTACCCGAAAACCTTGAAAACTGGGTCGTTATGCGTATCGTTGTCCGTCAGGGATTCAGCCGCGATATGGCAGATCAATTACTGGGCGACATCAGCAATGCTATTGCCGACCTGGAAAAACTGGAATATCCTACTCCAACCCGTATTGCACAGGACAGAAACCAGAAAGTAAAAGGTTCTGTATTCACTCACACAGGTATTCCCAAATCAACAAAGTAAACTATTTGAGCATGGATAAAAAGATTTCCGTTTCACAAATAAAGGAAGCGGCTCAGGAAGCCTACCAGATGTTTAAGAACAACACAGACGGAAAAAATGCCGATTACATACCTTATCTGGCCAATATCGATAAGAACCTGTTCGGTATAAGTGTCTGTCTGATGGACGGGACGATCATCCAACTAGGCGATTCCGAATACCGCTTCGGTATAGAATCCGTATCGAAAGTACACACAGCCGTGTTGACTCTGCGTCAGTACGGAGCACAGAAATTGCTTGAAATGATCGGTGCCGATGCAACCGGACTGCCTTTCAACTCTATCATGGCTATCTTGCTGGAGAAGGATCATCCTTCTACTCCGCTGGTCAATGCCGGTGCGATCACAGCTTGTAGTATGGTACAGCCGATAGGTGATTCTGCTAAAAAATGGGATGCCATTGTTTCTAATATTACCGATCTTTGCGGTAGCGCTCCCCAGTTGATCGACGAACTGTATAAGTCGGAATCGGCCACCAACTTCAACAACCGCTCTATTGCCTGGTTATTGAAGAACTACAACCGTATCTACGACGATCCGGATATGTCGCTCGACCTCTATACCCGTCAGTGTTCATTGGGAATCACAGCAGCTCAATTATCTGTCTGCGGAGCTACTATTGCCAATGACGGTCTGAACCCGGTATCTAAAAAGCAAATATTCGACAGTTCATTGTCACCGAAGATCACATCCCTGATCGCAACCGTAGGTTTCTACGAACATACCGGTGACTGGTTATATACCTCCGGTATCCCTGCAAAAACGGGTGTAGGTGGTGGTGTAATGGGTGTAATGCCCGGCCTGTTCGGTATTGCTGCTTTCGCTCCACCAATTGACAGCGCAGGAAACTCTGTGAAAGCTCAGTTGGCGATCAAATATATAATGAATAAACTGGGTCTGTCCATTTTTAATGGCGACCGGGTAACAATTACTGAATAGAACAGTTTATTCTTTTAATTGGCAAGCCTCTTTGTTCCTCGTTCAGAGGACGGGAGGCTTGTTTTGTTTATTTCTAAATTATATATAGTATGACAACCTTTTTCTTCACTTATGCCGACACTTTGGTGAAGCGTAAACGTAAGGCGGAGCATTTTTCGACTGCCGACCTCTACCGCGCTTCCTCCAACTGGCTCCGGCAGTTCTGGGGTGACGATCGCCTGTCGTTTGACGATATCACTCCCGGCTTGATCGATCGCTTCCGTGACTGGCTTCAGTCATTGGGACATCTGAAAACAAATTCGATAAACAGCTATCTGAGTAGCTTTCGTGCCATCTTTCATAGGGCTGTGCGCGAAGGGTTGGCACCGTCGAACTGCCTTTCGCCTTTTGCACACCTCAACCTCCGGCAAGGAGAAACGGCCAAACGTGCCCTTCGTAGGGAAACAATCGAAGAGATTGTGCAGATGGATTTGTCGGATAACCATGAGCTGGAGGAGGCAAAAGACTTTGCCCTTTTCTCCTTTCTAGCTTGCGGATTGCCTTTTGTCGACCTGGCGCATTTGACAGCCGACAATATTATCGCCGGTGAATTAGTCTATAACCGCTGTAAGACCGGTACCCTGGTACGTGTCTGCATCACCCCCGGCATGCAACGACTGCTCGATAAATACATGCAACCCGATAGCCGTTATCTCTTCCCCGTTCTGTCCGAAGATAGTAACGGGGAACAACAATATGAAGCCTATAAGAAAGCCCTTCATCATTACAACTGTTGTTTGAAAGAAATCGGTCAACGTCTGGTCATCCCTATCCATCTAACTTCGTATGTTTTCCGTCACACCTGGGCGACAGAGGCATTGCGTAACGACATTCCGATAGCTGTTATCAGCCAGGCCCTCGGTCATACGTCGGAAAGGACAACACGCCTCTATCTGAAAGCACTCGACCAGTCGAGGCTCAATGCTGCCAACGAAATTATTATAAAAGGATTGGATAGCCTGGTAGGGGTGAGGGCGTAAGAGACCTTATTTGTGAAATAAGGGTGTTTGCCCTATTTGATGCAGACCATGATAAAAAGGGTCTGTACTAGTGTGGGAACGGGGCAAAGATATATATTTTATTTAAACAAGAGCAAACTTATCTGCTTATAATTAAGTGGGTAGGGGACGATTTGTATTTTTACAAAAAATTTAGGGAGTTTAGGGTTGTGTATGGGCATAGAGAGACTAAGGGTAATCTTTTCCTTCTTGAGAGGGGGTAGGAGGTGTATCATTAGCCGCCTGTTTGACTTGCTTTAACATACATACTATCCTTCTCAAAAAGAGAAAAGGCTACTCTCAGCCGCAAAAAATCCAATACAAAGAACTACCCTTATTTCACAAATAAGGTCAAAACAAGGAAACGCCTGGTTAACCGCAGGCAATAAACATTTATTATTATGGCTGAAAAGATCATTCTAACCGCCGACCTCTACGACAACGCCGTCACAGAGAAAAAAGGAGACTACACTGCAAAAGCCGCCATTACAGGGACTTTACGTAATGAACAAATCGCTGACCGCATCGTGGCCAAACGAACCGAGTATCGCAAGGAAACCATCGTTAACATCCTTGACCTGGCCGATCAGGAAAAGGTAGAAGCTATCGCCGAAAACAAAAGCGTTATCGATGGCGTAGGACAGTATTTGTTGAACATCCTGGGAGCTTTCGACGGAGAAAAGGCTCCGTTCGATCCCGCAAAACATAAACTTTCAGCCACTTTCATCCCCAGTAAAAAACTGCGTGACAGATTGTCTGACGTACAGGTACAGACACGACCGGCTATCACCGGTCCGGTTATCAATTCGATTACGGATTCTACGACCGGCGAATTAAACGGACTATTGACTTCAGGCAGCGCTGCTGTGATTAATGGCTCGAATATCAAGGTAGCAGGAGATGCTGAAAATGTAGGCGTATTCCTGGTTCCGACCGGCGGCGATCCGCTGAAATGCCCGTTGCTTATTCATAACAATCCTTCGCAACTGACCGTTATGCTTCCGACATTGACCGACGGAGAGTATACATTAAGTATTACCACCCAGTCCGGTGCAGGTAATAAACTGGTCAAAGATCCGCGAACTTATACATTCCCTGTTTTACTGTATGTAGGTGAAAAACCAGGTGGAGACGATGAGGATGATCGTCCGGTAATCGAATAACCCCTCCCTGGTTAGCCTCTCTGACCAACTGTTGGTTAATGAAGCTGAGAGCCGTTGGTTACACCATCAAACTAACGTTGGTTAAGCAAGCTGACCAATGGCTCTTATTCGGACTAACCAACGTTGGTTAGACGGTGCGCCTAAAAAATGTTAACGCTGAAAATATATCTAACTTAAATAATTAGTCTAACTTAAATTGAAATGAGTATGAAGAAAATTTTTACTTTGGCAGTAGCCTTTATGGCTGTTGCGTGTGGTGTGCAAGCACAAGTGGATGCGAGTGTATCAGCATCGATCAAGATTGATAAACCGATCGAGTCGTTCGATTATGTCGCACCGATTCAAACCAAAGCGGATGCTGCCACGTTTGTCGCTGGTACGGGTACAGAAGCTGATCCATATCAGATTGCGACAAAGGAAGATTTGCAGAAATTAGCTGAGTTGACTTCAAATGCAGAGAATGAGTCTTTAGAAAACTTGAAAGGGGTATTCTTTAAGCAGACGGCTGATATTGTATTTGAAGAAGGTGATAAAATGCCTGTAATTGGAGCTGGAGCCTATTTTTGCGGGACATATGATGGCGACGGATATATGATCAAGAACTTTACAATGACAGGAAAAAAACAAGATTCTAAAAGTCAAGTTCGAGCTCTTTTTATATATTGCAAAGGTGCAACTCTCAAAAATATACATATGGTCGGCACTAAAGTTGAGTATGATTTGGAAGGTGCCGATTATAGTGTACTGATAGGTGGGCTAGCTTTTCAGGTTGAAGAAGGAAAAATGATCAATTGTACGACAGAAGGTACCTATACGGTGCGTGCTAAAGGGGAAGTAAGTAGTTCTGCCATTGGTGGGTTAGCTGTTAGTTTAACTAATAGTACGGTTGAGAATTGCCGCACGTATGGAACGTATCTGAATGAAGTCGCAGTAAAAGGCGGAGAAAAATGTTTCGTTCAGATCGGAGGTATTGCAGCTGAGATGTATAATTCAAATATTATTGATTGTTTTACCGGTGGTACCATGGAGGATAAAGCTACCGGGAATGTAGCTGAATTGATACTTCGTACAGCAGGAATGGCTGCTTTTGCTCAATCTTGTCAGATTGAGCATGTAGCAAGCGTAGGAGAATCTTTCACATCTATCGCAGACAATAAGCAGGAAGGGGGTAAAACAACTATATATACAGCAGGTCTTGTAGCCGTTGCGAATTATGAAAGCGTGCTGTCAAACTCTTGGAGTGCTGTAACTACACTGAAGAGTGAAAATGCTACAAAACCTATCGAATGTGCTTATACGGCTTTCTTATTTGGAGACTCTAAAGATGAGAATAGTTTCTATGCAGAGAGTGCTGAAGTAATAAAGGATGAGAAGTTCTTTGACGAAATTAATGGTGAATTCCCTGCAAGTGCTAAACCTTGGTTATTTAGAGAAAACGATTATCCATCTCTCTTACTTTTGCATACTGTAACCTTACCTACTTTGACAGGTGCAACAACCACTCCGGGCGAAGGTGTTGCCCAGATTGAAGAAGGCGAACGTTTCCGTTTCTCTTTGGTATTGGAAGAAGAATATAATCAATCCAAACCGGTTGTAACTGTTGGTGATAAAACACTGGAACCGGATGCCAACATGAATTATGTGACAGAACCGGTAACAGCTGATATGGTTGTTAAAATCGATGGCATTGTCAAGAATACGGAAACAGCCAATGAAGAGATCAACGCTTCTGTTCAGAAAGTATATGTAGCAGACGGTATTCTGTATATTCAGCCGGAAGCAACTGCCCAGGTGAACGTATTTAATATGCAAGGCCAGCTGGTGAAATCAACCCTGGTTTCCAGCGAAGCCCAAATACAACTGCCGCAAGGTCTTTACATTGTCCGTTTGAATGACCAGAGCTATAAAGTTCTGATAAGCGAATAAACAGCTGTCATGGCATAAATAAGGCTGTGCTATCCCTTTCATGGGGGAATCAGGCACAGCCTTTTTTATTAGCAATCGATTTGAATTTATTGTTTAGTTTTCATAAGTCTTCCTCGATTGAAGATTAAGAAGATTTATTCTTTGCCTTCTTTCCGGTAGGTATAAACCTTGTCGCTTTTATATATGATCTTTCCGTCTTTGAAGTCGACGTGGTTATCTATCATCCATTTTCTTGCTTTTTCTTTAAGTGCCTTCATACTATATCCGAACCAATTGCCCTCAATATTCAGTTCGTAGAGTGCATTTTTAAAGGTAGAAAACGGATGTCGTTGTTTCAGGGCAAAATGAAGGAAACGTGCTTCTTCGGTACTGGTACATTCTGTGATGAAGTCTTCCATGATCTGAAAACTTTCCCGCGAAGAAATCTGGTCAATGTCCATCATCAGATGTCCGTCTTTAGGCATACAATCTTCACCTACTACACTGCGGTCACAGATGGGGACCACCTCCTGTGCGGTCAGATCGATGCTCCATTTCATACCTTCTGAATAGCCTTCCAGGGATTCTGCTATTTCATTTATAAGTTCTTCTCTTGATTTAATCGTATAGCCCATTGTATTATGATTTATGTTATGGGGGGTAAAGATAGTGTTTATTCTTTCTCTTCAGCAGGTTTTGATGCCACAACCTCTTCTGCCTTCTTCACCGCCTCGTTTATGTTTGAACATATATTATATGCACCGATCTTTTGATCGAAGCCGGATTTGATCAATACGCGACGTACATCATCGTTTACTCCTGAAAGGATCATGTGTATATTTTCGGCTTTCGATAAACGGAACAAACTTTCCAGGTTATGCAGACCAGTCGAATC
Organism: Parabacteroides timonensis; assembly: GCF_900128505.1. Lineage (NCBI taxonomy): Bacteria > Pseudomonadati > Bacteroidota > Bacteroidia > Bacteroidales > Tannerellaceae > Parabacteroides > Parabacteroides timonensis. The sequence continues at coordinate 4,018,729 of NZ_LT669941.1, read as the reverse complement.
CATGAACGGGACTTTACGCATACGAATGATACGTACTTTAGGTTTATCGCCGATGATTTTCATCACATCATCAAATTTGTTCGCTATACCGAAGAAGAACGGACCGTCGATTTCATAAACTTCAACTCCCTTCGGCAAAAACAATACTTCTTCATCATGGCGTATCTCCCCGTCATCGGACAGGTTGATTTCGTCTTTGGTTACTGAAACGCGAGTTGTTTCTGCTACACGATGCATAAACAGGAACATGGCGATCAATAAACCGATCTCGATGGCAATGGTCAAGTCGAAGATAACGGTTAGGAAAAAAGTAACCAGTAGTACGGAAACATCGCTTTTCGGGTTCTTCATCAATGAACGGAACGTGCGCCATTCGCTCATGTTATAAGATACGATAATCAATACACCTGCCAGGCAAGCCATTGGGATATGTTTGGTCAATGGTCCCAGAAACAGTAAGATCAACAACAGTACAATAGCATGGATTATACCGGCTACCGGCGTACGACCACCGTTATTGATATTGGTCATTGTACGGGCGATAGCTCCGGTTACTGGGATACCTCCGAAAATAGGAACGATAATATTGGCAGCTCCTTGTGCAATTAGTTCAGTATTTGAATTATGTTTATCCCCGGTCACACCATCGGCCACTGTGGCAGAAAGAAGCGACTCTATCGCACCCAGCATGGCAATGGTAAATGCTGAGGGAAGCAATAGGTTGATTGTTTCCATATTGAAAGAAATGGCTTCCGGTTGCGGGAGGGAAGCATTAATGGTAAAACGGTCGCCGATCGTTTCTATGCCTGTTATACCTAGCTGATTTCTCATGATATAGACAATGACTGTCATCACAATAATGGCAATCAATGAACCCGGGATTTTCTTGGAAAACCTGGGTGAGACGGCAATTATAACAATGCTGATAATTCCAATCACGAACGACCAGGGATTGATCGTATGGAAATGTTCGAAGTAAGCAATCCATTTCGATATGAAATCGGCCGGAACCTTTTCCATTGTCAGCCCGAACAGATCCTTCATCTGTGTTGTGAAAATGGTCAACGCAATACCGCTGGTAAAGCCGACAACAATCGGATAAGGTATAAATTTGATAACTGTCCCCAGTTTTAAAGCTCCCATTATTACCAATATAATTCCGGCAATCACCGTAGCTATAGCCAATCCTTCGATACCGAAATTTTGTATAATTCCGTATACGATAACGATGAAAGCTCCGGTTGGACCACCGATCTGTACGGAACTTCCTCCCAGAAAAGATACGATAAATCCACCGATAATAGCTGTGATCAATCCTTTTTCCGGACTAACCCCTGAAGCAATACCGAAAGCAATGGCCAGTGGAAGGGCAACAATACCCACAATGATCCCTGCCATCAGATCGCTCATGAATTTTTCTTTGGAGTAATTTTTCAGCGCCGATATAAGTTTGGGCTGAAAATCAATTTTGCTTTTCATCTTTCTGCCTACTATGTTAAATTTTGATGCAAAGATACAATAATATTTATCGAAAGTGTATATAATAGGGTATTTTGCAATGTCGACATTTCAAAAAAGCTAAATTTGAGTTGGGTTTTATGCAAAATCGGTTACATTATTCTAAAAGCTATCGGTAAATACTATCGGATGATAGATATAGTTTATAATCCGATAGATATATTTTAAGTAAATGAATGAATTAAATTATTAAACAATTTCATAACTTTGAGAGTTATTTGAATAGGGCGATTAGACAAACTCATTTTATATTACATATTAGCATTATGGAAAAAAGTATTAAAGGTACACGTACAGAACAGAATCTGTTGAAATCATTTGCCGGAGAATCTCAGGCAAGAAGTCGTTACACATTTTTTGCAAGCGTAGCTAAAAAAGAAGGCTACGAACAGATTGCAGGTGTATTCATGGAAACAGCTGAACAGGAAAAAGAACATGCAAAGCGTTTCTTTAAATTCCTGGAAGGTGGCATGGTTGAGATCACAGCTTCTTATCCTGCCGGTGTAATCGGCACAACAATGGAAAACCTGGCAGAAGCTGCTGCCGGCGAAAACGAAGAGTGGGCTGAACTATATCCTGCATTTGCCGATATCGCAGAAGAAGAAGGTTTCAAACAAATCGCTGTTGCTTTCAGAATGATTGCAAAGGTTGAAGCTGAACACGAAAGACGTTATCGTAAGTTGTTGGCAAACCTGACTGAAGGTAAAGTATTTGAAAAAGACGAAGCTATCTTCTGGCAGTGTCGCAACTGTGGTTTCGTGATCGAAGCAAAGAAAGCTCCGATGAAGTGTCCGGCATGCGAACACCCGCAGGCATTCTTCGAGCCGATGAAGCAAAATTATTAAAAAATTTCCTTATCAGGATTTAATTTAGGACGTTCCCAACTAATATATTTTGGTTGGGAACGTTTTTTATTTGTAGTGATGTGAATAAAATATATCTTTACCAACGTATTACGACTTAATTCTAACTTTTCGTGAACCTTGGACTGAATGAGTATATCGATAAAGAACCTTAATAAGGTATATCCGAACGGAAACCATGCATTGAAAGATGTGAATCTGGAGATACCGACAGGAATGTTCGGACTGTTGGGGCCGAATGGTGCCGGAAAGTCTACATTGATGCGTATCCTGGTTGCTTTGATGGAGCCGACTTCCGGTCAAGTGGATATCTGTGGCTATGATCTGCTCAGGCAGCGCAAAGAGATCAGAGGCATATTAGGTTATCTTCCACAGGACTTCCGTTTCTTCGCAAAGTACAAAACACATGAGTTTCTGGATTATGCCGCCCGTCTGTCGGGTATGACTAACAGTAAACAAAGAAAGCAGGCTGTAGATGCTATGCTCGAAAATGTAGGTTTGTTCGATGTACGCGAACGATATGCAAATAAACTATCGGGTGGTATGAAGCGGCGTTTGGGGATTGCCCAGGCATTGATCCATCATCCGAAAGTGATCATTGTGGATGAGCCGACCACCGGACTCGATCCAGAGGAACGTATCCGTTTCCGTAACCTGCTATCGGAAGTAAGTGAGAATGACGTAACGATCATCCTTTCTACCCATATCGTGGGAGACATATCCAGTACTTGTAATTGTATGGCGCTAATGAACAAAGGACAGGTTTCTTTTTACGGTTCGCCGCAGGATATGCTGAAACAGGCAGAAGGAAAAGTCTGGCGTATAAAAGTAACGAGCGACCGACTGCACGAGGTAGATAAGAAATACCCCGTAATTTCGACTATTCCTTCCGGCTCCGGTTGGGAAGTGCAGGTTGTGGCTGATGAGATCATAGGATATGAAGCTGAATCGTATCCTCCCAATCTGGAACATGCTTATGTGTATTATATGGAGAATAAATTGAACCTCTGGACTAACGATTAATAACCTTTTAATTGACCCTCTATGTCGTTTATCAACAATATACAATCGGTAGCAAAATACGAAAGTAAAATTCTGATCCGGAGCTGGTTCTTTAAAGTGTTTACCATACTGGCCATTCTGATACTCGGATTTTTTGATTTTGCCATGCTGATCATGGAAGACTCCGGTGGTTTTTGGCTGGTGAAGGCAATACCGGCCAATCTCCCTTACCTGAACCTGCTCTTATTAAATACCGGCCAAGCGGTGATCTGTATATTTCTTTCTTCGGAATTCCTGAAGAGGGATAAGAAACTCGATACTTCGGAGGTGTTCTATGTCCGTCCGTTAAGCAATGCCGAATACGTGATCGGTAAGATATGGGGAAACCTGCGTGTTTTTCTGATTCTTAACCTGATCATCATGGGAATAGCTTTGCTGTTTAACTTTATGACTTCAGGAATGGCGGTAGACTGGATGGCGTATATTCTTTATTTCTTGTTGATAAGTATTCCGACGTTGGTCTTTATCATAGGGCTATCCATTTTCCTGATGCTGGTATTGAAGAATCAGGCACTTACCTTTATTATCCTGTTGGGATATATCGGCCTGACAATCTTTTATATTAGTGATAAATTCTATTACTTATTCGATTATATGGCTTACAGCCTGCCGTTAGTAAAATCGACGATCGTCGGTTTCACCAATTGGGAGACAGTATTGAACCATCGGGCGATCTATTTTTTTGCCGGCCTGGCCTTTATCTTCTTTACAATCTTTTTGTTCAGACGTCTGCCTAATTCTTCACGCAGCAATTATCCGTGGTTGTTTCTTTCTTTTTGTATGCTGTCGATCAGTGGAGCTGCCGGCTATAAACATGTACATTCCATATTGGTGGAGAGCGATATGCGTGCATTGTATACCGCTATCAATAATAAATATGTGCATACCCCTAAAATGATTATAGACCGGTATGATATTTCATTTGAGCAACTACCCGAAACATTCTTTTCGGAAGTGACGATGAAAGGAACGGTATTGGAACCTGCTTCTGTCTTTACTTTTTGTCTGAATCCGGGTTTGCAAGTGCAGGAAATAACACGGGAAGGAAAGAAACTGGATTTTGAGCGGGATAACCAGATCCTGTTAGTCGATTTCGGAGAAAAGATCGTTCCTTCCGATACGGTTACTTTCTCTGTAAAATATGGTGGAAGAATAAACAGCCGGTTTTGCTATCTGGATATTCCGGCCGAGGTATTACAACAGGAATATAAGAATTTCCTGTTCAATATAGATAAACAGTATGTGTTCCAGACACCGGATTATGTATTGTTTACTCCCGAAACATATTGGTATCCTCGTCCCGGTACGGCTTACAGTGATCTTAGTTCTGATTGGCAACAGACTTATTTCAGTAAGTTCGGATTGCAGATAAAACCGCTTCCCGGCTTGGTTCCTTTATCGCAGGGAGAAAGTGTGAAAGCGGAAGACGGTAACTATTCTTTTGCCGCGGAATATCCGGCACAGACGGTTTCGTTGATTATCGGTAAATATAAACAACAAACCCTGGAGTCTGACAGTACCTTATATAGTATCTGGCATATTGAAGGGAATGATTATTATACGGCTACTTTTGATTCGATTCGCGATACGATCCCTTCTTTTATTCATAATATCAGGGAGAATCTGGAGCGTACTTACAAACTCTCTTATCCGTTCAAACGTTTTTCTGTTGTAGAGGTTCCCGTGCAGTTTTCTACCTATCCCCGTGCTTGGTCGCAGGCCCAGGAGGCTGTACAGCCGGAAATGGTTCTTTTTCCGGAAAAAGGTTGTGTATTCGGGCAGTTGGATGTCGATAGGGCCTGGAGGAACCAGCTTAAATGGTCAAAAAGGGGAGGTCGTGAAATTACCGAAGAAGAAGCAAAGATACGGGCATTGAATAATTTTCTTTGGATATTTACCCGGATGGAAGGGAATTATAACTTCTCATCCAGTGGTCGTGGAAATTATAATATCTCGTCACAAGCAAACCCCTATTTCCTGTTTCCACAGTTATATAATTTCCGGTATAATATATTTTCTCCTGAATGGCCGATAGCGAATACGGCTATTGAACTGTACTTGCAAAAGAAGTCGGATAACTCGGGTTGGGAACGCGATATCAATGGCATCAGTAATAATGAGAAGGCAAGCCTGCTGATGGAGAAACAGACTTTTAAAGAACTTCTTACGGATGTGGAATATCGTGACCTATTGAATAATATCATTGGTCTGAAGACATACCGATTGTTTGCCGTGCCCGAAATCAATATCGGGGTGGATGCTTTTAGGGATTCTCTTTATACATTACTGGAACGGAATACTTTCCGGAATATCCAGTTCGAAAACTTATTGGATACGCTGGGGCAGGTGAGCCATGCAGATATTCGCTCAGGATTTTCCGAGTGGGAACGTCCTACGCCTCTTCCTTATTATAGTGCTGAACGGTTTGAGGTAACTAAAGTAGTAAATAGAGGGGAGGAGAATTTTGTGTTGAAAGTACAGATAAGTAATAATTCGGATTATGAAGGTATCGTACATCTGGAAATACAGGGGGTACAACGAGGCGGTCAGAATCCGGATCCGCGTGCTAACCGTAAAATCGTATTGGAACCGCATCAGACGAAATTGCTGGTATCCGTATGGGAGAATGCTCCGCGGTATGTAACGGTCAACACTATGATCTCCGGGAACTTGCCGAGTGTGATCAGTCAGCAGATAGGAAATATAAAAGAAGAAAGAAGACGCGATGTGGATATCGAAGGTGATTTTATCATTTCCGGTTCTTCACGTGAAAATACAGATGAAATCATTGTCGATAACGAGGATGATTCTCTATTCGTCCTATCTGAACCGGATGTAGTGGGATTACTTCCTAAATGGTTGGATAAAGTGGAAGATACCTCCTTTAAATATTCCGGTGTTTCCGACTGGCGTCCGCCGTTGCAATGGACGGCTACAACCAATAACAACTATTACGGTAAATACATCCGCTCTGCTTATGTGATAAAAAGCGGTAATGGAAGTCAGACAGCTACCTGGAAAGTCCCTATACCTGCTGAAGGACAATATGATCTCTATTATTATGTGAGCAAAAGCAATGAATTGCGATATAATGACCGGGTAGAAGGTGAATATCATTTCAAGGTAAGACAGGGAGAGGAACCGGAAGATGCCTATATCAATCTGAGGAGATCCAATGAAGGCTGGGAGCAGCTGGGTGTTTATTATTTCACGGCCGATACGGCTTATATCACCCTGACAAACGAGTGTAAACTAAAAAGTGTAGCGGCGGATGCCGTTAAACTGGTCAAACGATAATAATTAATATAATCTTAATATGCAAAGAGAGTTACTATTGATGAAAAAGATGATCCTGGCTATTGTAGTCCTGTTGGGAGTGCCGTTGGCAGCTCGCGGGCAACTGTCTCTGACCATAGAGAAAGCGTTGGATATAGCGGAAGAGAATAGTCCGACTCTGCGTCGTTCGCACATGAATCTGGAACGGTATCAGGAAACATTGGTAGCACAGCGGGCTTCCCTTAAATCGAAGTTCTCACTGAACCTGAATCCGGTGGATTACAACAAAAATCGCCGGTTCGATAACCGTCTGTCGCAGTGGTACACCAACGAGACATTCAGTTCGAGCGGTACATTCCGGGTAGACCAGCCTATTTTGTGGACAGATGGTGAAATCTCTTTGATAAATACGTTTGGCTGGCAGGATAATAACTCGGATGTGGAGGGATCGAAGAACAGCAATAAGGCATTTAACAATAACCTGTACCTGCAACTTTCCCAACCCATCTTCACTTATAACAAACGGAAGATGGAGTTGAAGCAGATCGAATACGACTATGAGAATGCCAATATCAGTTATGCCTTGCAACGCTTGAATACCGAGAAGGATATAACGAACCAGTTTTATAATGTTTACATGGCACAAAGTCAGTTAGCCATCACCCGTGAGGAACTGGTGAATGCCCAGCAAAGTTATGACATCATCCGAAATAAAGTGGAAGCCGACCTGGCGGCAAAGGACGAACTCTTTCAAGCGGAACTCAACCTGGCTACAGCCCGTTCTTCGGTGGAGGAACAACAGGTGTCGCTTGAAAACGCAAAAGATAAATTGAAGCAAACCCTGGGTATGAACCTGAATGAAGACCTGATGGTATTTGCCGAAATAGACATCAAACCGATCGATGTAAATCTGCAACAAGCTATTTCACACGGGCTGGAATCGCGCCTGGAACTTCGCCAGCGTGAGATAGAGAGTGATGAACTGGGGTTTGAAATGATTAAAACGAAGGCGCTGAACGAGTTCAAAGGTGATATTGCCGTTTCTTTCGGTCTGATCGGTGATAACCGTAACCTGAAGAATATCTATGATAATCCGACACAGAACCCACGTGTTGCGATCAGCTTCTCTGTTCCCATCTTCGACTGGGGAGAAAAGAAAGCCCGCGTTCGTGCACAGAAAGTAGCACAGAAGATCAATGAACTCGATTTTCATGAAGACAAGGTAGACATCGAATTGAATATCCGTCAGGTATGGCGTAGTTTGGAGAACCTGCGTACACAGATAAAGATTGCCGAACAAAACGTAACGAATGCCCAGCTGACTTATGATCTGAACCTGACCCGCTACCGGGAAGGGGATCTGACTGGTATGGAAATGAGCCAGTTCCAGACACAGCTCTCTAATAAGAAGATCTCTTATACACAAGCCCTTATCAACTACAAGATTGAGTTGTTGAATCTTAAGATACTCTCGTTGTACGACTTCGAGCAGAATACGCCTATCGTTCCTATGAAAGACCTAATATCAGAAAAATAATCAGTCATGAAACAATATAGTCATACCCTTGCTACTCTTTTATTTGTAGCTGTAATAACTACCGGTTGTAACAATCAGCCGCAGAATGCTCCCAGTGATATTGCCACACCGGTTTCTGTAACAGAACTGAAAAAAGGCTCTATCAGCAAGCTGATCAATACGACCGGCACGGCACAACCAACCTATGGCGTAGACCTCAACTCTGAAATGAGCGGTCTTTACAAACTTCAGACCAACCCGAAGACAGGTAAGCTTTTCAAACTGGGCGATCTTGTTTCCAAAGGGCAGCTGATTATCCGCCTGGAGGATAAAGAATATGAGAACGGCATTGCCATCGATGCCAAAGAACTTAGTCTGGAAATAGCCGAGCAGGAACAAAACAAACAAAAAGCACTGTATGAAAAAGGCGGAGTAACACTCAGCGAAATGCGTAACACCGAAGTAAAGGTGACGAATGCCCGTTACGATCTGGAGAATGCAAAACTCAATCTGGAAAAGATGAACGTAAAGGCTCCTTTCGACGGTGTGATCGTCAACCTTCCTCATTATACGGCGGATGTGCGGGTGGAACAGGGCAAGCCGATGGTCGGAATAATGGACTATGCCCGGATGTATATGGACGTCAACCTGCCGGAAAGTGCTATCAGCTATGTGAAGGCGGATCAGCCGGTATATATCACTCATTACACATTGCCGGAAGATACGCTGAAAGCGGTGATCAGTGAACTGTCTCCGGCTATCAGTACAGAGACACGTACTTTTAAAGGTAAGGTACTGATCCAGAATAACGATTTGAAACTGCGTCCCGGAATGTTTGTCAAGGCAGATATCGTGGTAGATCGTGCCGACAGTGCTATTATCATTCCGAAAGATGTGGTACAGTCCAACCGTCGCCGCAAATATGTATTTATTGTGGATAAGAATACGGCTATTCTGCGGAATATCCGTACAGGGTTGGAAGATGAAAACAATATCGAAGTTCTGGAAGGGCTTCGGGAGAATGATAACCTCGTTGTCAAAGGCTTCGAGACGCTGAAGGAGAATAGCAAAGTGAAAGTACAAAAATAGTGACCGATACATTATATTATGAAGAATATCGTCAAATTTGCGGTAAGTAATCCGGTTACTATCTGTATGGTTGTACTGGCTATCCTGTTATTGGGAAAGATTTCGTACGATCAGCTGAGTGTCGACTTGCTACCCGACCTGAATAACCCCCGGCTGTTTATCGAACTGAAGGCAGGCGAACGCCCACCGGAAGAGATCGAGAAACAGTTTGTAAAGAATATGGAGTCGATGGCGATCCGCCAAAGTGACGTTACACAGGTCTCGTCGGTGGTGAAGGCCGGTTCGGCCCGTATCACGGTAGAATATACCTGGACGAAAGATATGGATGAGGCTTTCCTCGACCTGCAGAAAGCCATGAACCCGTTTTCGCAGAATAAGGATATCACCGAATTGAAGATCACACAGCATGATCCCAACCAGTCGCCTGTCATCCTGATCGGTATGTCGCATCAGAATATTACGGATATGGCGGAACTCAGGAAGGTGGCCGAAAGCTATATCCGCAACGAGCTGATCCGGCTGGAAGGTGTGGCCGAAGTAACCCTGTCGGGGCAGGAGGAAAGTACATTGACCATCCAGACCGATCCCTATAAACTGGATGCTTTCGGATTGAAGATAGAAGATATTGCTTCCCGTATCGAAGCGAATAACCAAAGTATATCCGGAGGACGTGTCAGTGAATTGGGTTTGCAGTATCTGGTAAAGAGTTCGAGCCTGTTCGCTTCGGAGGAAGATTTTGAAAACCTGATTGTCAGTTATAAACCGATCAATAAGCAGGAAGCGGGGACGAATGCAAACACGTCTTCTACGGCTTCTGCGGAAACGACAGGGGATAAAGCCCCTCTTTTCCTCCGTGAAGTGGCTACAGTGAAGTTTGAAAATGCCCGTCCGGATAATATTGTCCGTATCAACGGGGAACGGAGTATCGGCTTGTCTGTTTATAAAGAGATGCGTTATAATACGGTGAAGGTGGTGGACGGTGTCGCCCGCCAGTTGGCCGTTATCGAGCAGGCATTGCCCGGTTATCATTTTAAGGTGATAAGTAATCAGGGGACGTTTATCAAGAACGCGATAGGTGAAGTAAAGGACAGTGCCGTATTGGGGATCATTCTGGCGGTGGTTATCCTGTTCGTCTTCTTGCGTCGTTTCGGGACGACATTGATTGTCAGTATGGCTATTCCTATTTCGATTGTGGCGACATTCAATCTGATGTTCTTTAATGGACTTACACTAAATATAATGACGTTGGGGGGACTGGCGCTTGGAGCGGGAATGCTGGTGGATAATGCGATTGTAGTGATCGAAAGTATCTTCCGGAACCAGGAGAAAGGCTTGTCTGTACGCGAAGCTGCTATCAAAGGGACGTCGGAGGTGGCGGGAGCGGTGATTGCTTCCACGTTGACTACGGTGGTGGTTTTTCTCCCGATCGTTTATCTGCACGGGGCTTCGGGCGAGTTGTTTAAGGATCAGGCCTGGACGGTGACGTTCTCGTTGGTATCTTCTTTGTTCGTGGCGATATTGGTGATACCGATGTTGTATGACCGGTTGATGAATCGCAAACGTAACACACCCCCTGCCCCCTCTCGAGAGGGGAAAGAGATACCATCGGACGCTAAGGAGACGTTGGGAGGGACGGGGCTTCAGATGGCGGGATACAGCCGTCTGTTACGTAGTTTGATCGGTCATCGCTGGATCGTTATTTCCACAGCTGTTTTGTTAATGGTGGTGACGGTTCTTCTGATCCCGTTTATCGGGACAGAGTTTATGCCGCGTATGGAAAGTAAAGCGTTTACCGTTGTGGTGAAGATGCCGGAAGGAACCCGTCTGGAACGGACATCGTCGGCTGTAGGAAACCTGGAGGAGATGCTTTATACTATCTCGGGTGATTCATTATTGACGGTCTACAGCCATATAGGCGAAGGCAGTGGTTCCGAGAACGCTATCTTCGAAGGGGAGAATACGGCTATGATGAAGGTTATTCTTTCACCGGAATGCAATGTATCACCAGAAGCCGTTATCGAACAGTTCGTCCGTACGGCAGAAAATCCCGATGGCCTTGAACTGACTATCAAGCAGGAAGAAAACTCCCTGAGCTCCCTATTGGGTAGCGAAGGCGCTCCTATCGTAGTAGAAGTAAAAGGAGAGGAACTGGATGAAATAGCCGATATTACCGAAGAGGTAAAGGCCCGTATGCAGGGCGTAAGCGGATTATACAATATCGTTTCTTCCATCGAAGACGGTGCCCCGGAAATAACTATTTCCATTAACCGTACGATGGCGGGTATTAACAACCTGAGTGTACAGACCGTTATCGAACAACTCAAGCAACAGCTGGGCGGTAAGGATGCGGGGAAGATGGAATACCGTGGCGAGATGCGTGATATCGTCATTAAGACGCCCGATATTCCTCTCGGTGCGTTGGGCGACCTGGTGATAAAGAACGGGGAACAGGAATTCCGCCTGCGGGAGATCGCTACCTTCGACGAGTCGCAGGCCCCGAAAGAAATATACCGCCGTAACCAGAACCGCATCAGCCGGGTGATGGCGAACATGGATGCCGGTAAATCGCTGGACAAAGTAGCGGAAGACATCCGCCAGACGGTAAAAAGCATTGAACTTCCTGCCAATTATTCCATCACCGTGACGGGAGAGGAGGAAAAACGGCAGGAATCGATGAACAGCCTGTTGTTTGCCCTTGCCTTGTCCGTTATTCTGGTTTATATGGTGTTGGCTTCCCAGTTCGAATCGTTGTTGCATCCCTTCACGATCCTGTTGACCATTCCGTTGGCAGTGGTAGGAGCCATCCTGCTTTTCTTCATCACCGGAACAACCATTAATATGATGGGTGTGATCGGTATCGTGATGCTGGTGGGTATCGCTGTAAACAATTCGATCATTCTGGTAGACCGTATCAATCAGTTGAAAGCCGACGGTGCCCCGCTGACCGATGCTATCGTACAGGCCGGGCAGCAACGTATCCGCCCGATCATCATGACGACGTTGACAACTATCCTGGCGCTGCTCCCGATGACGTTCAGCTTCGGGGAAGGTGCTTCGCTACGTTCACCGATGGCCATTGCCGTGATCGGAGGGTTGCTGACGTCCACTTTGATGAGTTTGATGGTCATTCCGTGCGTTTATTATATTTTGGAGAAGATGAAAAGAGGTCAGAACCTTCTGAAAACTCCAAATGAATGAAAAAACAGGATCAGAAGGCTCTGAAAAGATTTTTCCGGTGAAAAAACAAAATCAGAAGGTTCTGAAAAGACTTTTTCGATGAAAAAACAAAATCAGAACTGTCTGAAAATATAAAAACGAAGAAAAGAGGATTTCAGAACCTTCTGAAAGTCTCCGGACATCGAAAAAATGAGAGAAGCATGAATTTTTTACTACATAGAAGAATAACGATCTCGATGCTGTTTATAGCACTGACTCTATTGGGTTATGTGTCGTACCGACAGCTTCCGGTGGAGTTATTGCCTAATGCCGAATTGCCGATGCTTTTTGTCCAGGTCTCTTCCGGCCAGGATATGGATCCTTCGTATGTGGAATCGGAGGTGATTATCCCGTTGGAAGGCGCCATCAGTTCGATCGGCGGGGTGGATAAGATACAATCGAATATCGACAGCCGGCAGTCCAGCATACAGGTGGACTTTAAGAACACGGTCAACTTCAAGATCACCTCCCTGCGCCTGCAGGAGAAGATCAATGAGGTGGCGGCCACCTTCCCCGAGGGCTTCACGGTGCAATTGCAGAAGGTGGATGTTTCGCAGATGGCCAATAACTTTATGGTGCTCCAGGTGCGCGGCTCGGGTGGTATCGACCGTGTACGTAATATCGTGGATAAGGAGATCCGCTCCGACCTGGAGAATATCGACGGGGTTGCCTCCGTCAATATCTACGGTGGGAGAGAGAAAGCCATCGAGATACGCCTCAACCCGGAGGCATGTAAAGCGCTCGATCTTACTCCTTCGAAAATCAGCTCGTTATTGACACAGAATACGCAGGATAAGGCTTTCGTAGGGTTTGTCGATGAGCCCGACAGCAAGTATTTTATCCATGTCAATTCGCTTTATACCCAGGTGGGTGATCTCGAGAATATTGTTGTGGCTCCCGGCCCCGTCCTGTTGAAAGATGTCGGAACCGTTTTCTTCGACCTGAAAGAAGAAACCTCTTTCAGCCGTGTGAATGGGAAAGATGCTGTCTCGGTTGCCCTGATGAACGACTCGCAGGCCAACCTGATCGACCTGTCGCGCCGGGCTACCGAAGCCATCGAGAAACTGAACCGGAAGTTGGAATATCTCGACGTGGAAGTGGTGGTACAGGAGAATACGGCCGAGACGATGGAGAATAATATCAACCAAATTATCAACCTGGCGCTCGTAGGAGGCCTATTGGCCGTATTGATCCTCTGGCTTTTCCTGAAGAACCTGCGGCTGGTGTTTTTTATCGCCCTTTCGATCCCGATCTCCGTCTATACGGCATTCAACTTCTTCTATGCTTTCGGGATAACGATAAACAGCCTGACATTGGTCGGTATGGCGTTGGCCATCGGAATGCTGCTCGATAACAGCGTGGTGGTGCTCGAGAACATCTACCGACTCTCCGCAATCGGTGTCACGCCCGAACGTTCCGTAACGCAGGGGACGCGGGAAGTTTGGCGCTCTATTGTGGCGGC